>JBAVPF010000027.1:0-1562 GCA_049692815.1 Acidimicrobiia bacterium | reverse complement strand
GGGCCGGCTGATCCCAGGGGCGACACTGCCGCTGCTCATCGTCGCCGACCTGTTCGCCATCGCCTGGTACCGATTGGACACCCGCTGGGATGTCCTGCGCCGGCTCGCCCCCTGGCTGGCGGCCGGGTTCGCCCTGGGAATCGGGTTCTTCGTCACGGTGGGGAGCGCCAGCCGTCTGCTCGAGCGATCGATCGGCGTGATCCTCCTGGTGATCATCGCCGTTCAGCTGTGGCGCATCCTCGGCGGGCGGCCGGCCAAGGCCACCCGGACCGGCGTGGCCGGGTATGGGACGGCCGGAGGCTTCACCACATTCGTGGCCAACGCCGCCGGGCCGGTCATCAACACCCACCTCGCCTCGATCGGCATGCCAAAGGGTGAGGTCATGGGTACCGCGGCGTGGCTCTACTTCCTGGTGAACGTCTCCAAGATCCCCTTCTACCTGGCCCTCGGCCTGTGGTCGCAGGGCGGTGCCTTCTTCACGTTGGAGAGCATCTCCTGGGACGCCGTGCTGGTGCCCGCCATCGTCGCCGGGGTGTTCGTCGGCCGCTCGGTCAACCGGCGCATCCCCCAGAAGGAGTTCCTCGTCGCCGTGCTGGCCTTTTCGGCGATCGGCGCTCTCGTTCTCGTCTTCTGAGACTCAGGCTCCCCCACCGGGCCCCGGCGGCATGGGGGTGCCTTGATGGAAGCGGATGCGCCATCCCCCGTCGTCGTGGATCCACAGCGATGTTCGATGCGCCGGGAGCTCCTCACCGTGGAGAGACTCCCTGCTGACATATGTCACCAGCGCCACGTCGTCCCGGACGAAGTCGACAGCGAACTCGTCCAGGGGCAGCTCGTACTCGTAGGGGTAGTCGGTCGTCCCGATGGCCTCCCGGCGGTCGTAGACCCGTCCCGACCGCCCCACCTCGCGGAAGTCCGGGTGCAGGACACGGCTCAGCCATTTCGGGTCGGCCCTCGTCTCTCTCCACATGCCCTCCTCGAGATGATCCAGATGGGGGGTGGCCGACACCACCGCCGACACCGGGATGGGCCCATACACGTGGGGGAATTCTTCACCAATCTCGTCGAGGTCCTCGTAGACGACGGGGGCATCGAGCAGTTCCGGGTCGATGGTGAGGCGGATCAGGTCGGTGTGACCGCTGAAATGCCTGAGAGCCACATCCCTCAGCTGTCCCGACGTCGAGCAATGGATGAAACCCTCGTCGTCGAGGTCTCCGGTCCGGTAGACGTCGGTCCTCGCCCGCCAGTCGCCGGCAGTGGCGAGATGGAAGATGTGGGGGGCCATCCCGGCCTCAGTCGTCGACTTCGAGGATGGTGATCATGCGGTCCGAGGCTTCCTTGGCCAGACCGACGATCGCCTGGTACTCGTCGGACTCGTAGGCCTGGACCGCCGCCTCGTAGGTCGGATAGCGGACGAGAACGTTGCGGGGGTACTCCCTCCCCTCTTTCTGCACGTAGCGCCCACCCCGGGCGATGAAGACGCCGCCGTGCTTCTCGGCGACGGCGCTCGAACCCTTGATGTACTCGGCATACTTCTCTTCGTCCTCCACGTCGATATGGGC
>JBAVPF010000026.1:0-2248 GCA_049692815.1 Acidimicrobiia bacterium | reverse complement strand
CGAGATGACTATCAGCTCGCCTTGGTCGAGGGTGACTACTTCACCGACAAGTTGCGTCCCAAGCAGTTTCTCCACATCGACCAGTCGGAGTGCATCCTCTGCGAAGGCTGTGTCGACATCTGCCCGTGGAAATGCATCCACTATCTGTCGCTCAGCGCCATCGACGAGGCCGTCAACGTCGACCACCCGGCGGAGGACGAGCAGAACATGGGCTTTTTCGTCGTCGACGAAGACGAGTGCACACGTTGTCAACTGTGTATCGACCGTTGCCCCACGAATGTCATCTCATTGGGCAAGTTCGAGGGCTCGCTCGCCGATCAGGCGGCCGAGCTCGGGCTGGATCGCCGACCCTGGGATTTCGACACGGGCCAGCGGGACTTCAAGAATGGCTACTCATACGGGATGCGCTGGTAGGAGACGTTGAGGACCAATGGCTAACGGCAACGGCAGAGTGGGTCTCAAGGACCGAATCAAGGACACGACGGAGAAGCTGTGGAGCTCACAGGTCGCCGAGTCGATCATGCGGCCGGGCTCGCCCTTCAAACAGGGTTATTCGGACAGTCCCCGGAACCGCTCCTACGTGGTCATGAACAACGTGCTCTATCACCTCCACCCGGTGAAGGTGAAGCGGCACGGAGTGAAGCTGTCCTACACGCTCTGTCTCGGTGGCCTGAGCTTCTTCCTGTTCATCTTGCTCACCATCACCGGCATCTTCCTGATGTTCTATTACACGCCGACCGCGGAGCTGGCCTATCACGACATCCAGGCCTTGTCGACGAGTGTGGCCTTCGGGTCGCTGGTGCGGAACATGCACCGATGGGGGGCCCACCTGATGGTGTTGTCTGTGTTCCTTCACATGAGCCGGGTCTTCTACCACGGGGCATACAAGCCGCCGCGCGAGTTCAACTGGGTGGTCGGCGTCATACTCCTGCTCCTCACACTCCTCCTCTCGTTCTCCGGCTACCTGCTCCCCTGGGATCAGTTGGCGCTCTGGGCCGTCACCGTCGGCACCAACATGGCCGGCTACGTCCCCGTGATGGGTGGTCAGGTGAAATTCGCCCTATTGGCCGGTGTGGAGGTGAGCGCGGCCACCCTGCTGCGCTTCTATGTTCTGCACGTGCTGGCCTTCCCGTTCATCATCGTTCTGTTCATGGCCGTCCATTTCTGGCGGGTTCGCAAGGACGGCGGAATCTCCGGTCCCCTGTGAGGAGTCTGACGATTGCCTGAGATACCAGAGAGCTTGCTGAGAAGGTCGGCCGAGGCCAAGGCCAAGGCGTTGGGCGTGCCCGTAGAGCAGGTGCTCGCCGAGATGAAGGGCGAGGGCCCTCCGGTCGAGGCACCTCAGACCGCTCCGGAGACCCCGGAGACGGGTGTCGAGGAGATGGCAGAGGATGTCCAGCCCGAGCCGGTCGCCGAAGTCCCCCCCGCAGGCGCCGAGGAGGCCGAGACCCCGGAGATCGAGGCGGACATGAGCCAGGACGTGGCGCCAGCGCCCCGCGGCGCTGATGTTGGAGTTGCTGCCGCAACTTCCGCAGCAGAAGCTGACGCCGAAGAGGCGGAAGAGGGTGCGGTGGCTGTGGCGACCGCCGAGCCGGAAGCGGAAGAAGAGCCGATCCCCGCCGTCGACATCGCAGACACCGAGGTGCACGCCGGGAACGGCTCCGGAAATGGCAAGGTGGCGGCGACGGTGTCCCCGAGGCCTTCGGTGCCCCCGGCAGGACTGCCTGAGGGAGTGCGCACCCAACGGCTCCTCACGGTGGTCAAGGCGAGGGCCATCCAGAACGTCAAGGCCGAGCCAACCGACAAGGTCAACACGTGGCCACATCTGATGCTCATGGAGTTTGGTGCCCTCCTCGCCATCACTGGGCTTCTCGTGATCCTGGCCGTGATCATCCACTCCCCCCTGCTCGACCCGGCCAACTTCAACCAGACGCCCAACCCATCCAAGGCGCCCTGGTATTTCCTCGGTCTCCAGGAGCTGCTCAGCTACTTCGACCCCCAGATCGCCGGGGTGATGGTCCCCACCTTCACCGGGATGATCGGGTTCATGATGATTCCCTACATCGACAAGAACCCCTCGACCCGACCCAGTGATCGCAAGTTCGCCATCCTCCTCTACTCGATCTTTCTGGCCGGCGCGGCGACCCTGACGATCTTCGGGGTGTTGTTCCGCGGGCACGGGTTCAACTTCTCCTATCCATGGAAGGACGGCATCTTCTTCGACGACTTGAAAGACTGGGTGCAGTTC
>JBAVPF010000025.1:0-1903 GCA_049692815.1 Acidimicrobiia bacterium | reverse complement strand
GCCTTCTTCTTCGCACGCGACGGCTTGGGGGCGTAGGGCTCGGTCACCAGCTCGATCACCGCCATGGGGGCGTTGTCGCCCTTGCGGGGGCCGATCTTGGTGATCCGGGTGTAGCCACCCGGCCGGTCGGCGAACATCTCCGCGATCTCGGTGGAGAGCCGGTGGGCGACGGTGTTGTCACGGCGCGGCACGCCGAGGTCCTTGGCGTAGAGCACGGCCTCGATCTGGCGGCGGTTGTGCAGGCCGCCCTTCTTGGCCTTGGTGATGAGCTTCTCGGCGTACGGCCGCAGCATCCGGGCGCGGGTCTCGGTCGTGGTGATGGAGCCATGCTCGAACAGCGCGGTGGCGAGGTTGCGCAGCATCAGGCGCTGGTGGGCCGGGCTGCCGCCGAGGCGGGGCCCCTTCTTGGGGGTGGGCATCGCTTCTTCTCATTTCTCCCCGGCCGTATCAGGTACCGGAGTAGATGGTTCGGCTCTGGCGAGCGCGAGGGTCAGTACTGCTCGTCCTCGACGAAGGCGTCGTCGTCGTCCTCGTCGCCGTAGGCTGCGAGCACGGCGTTGGGGTCGAAGCCCGGACCGCTGTCCTTCAGTGAGAGGGCCATCTCGGCCAGCTTGGCCTTGACCTCGTCGATCGACTTGGCGCCGAAGTTGCGGATGTCGAGCAGGTCCTGCTCCGAGCGGGAGATGAGCTCACCCACGGTGTGGATGCCCTCGCGCTTGAGGCAGTTGTAGGACCGTACCGTCAGCTGCAGGTCCTCGACCGGCAGCGCGAGGTCGGCGGCCAGCTGCTCGTCGACGGGCGACGGGCCGATGTCGATCCCCTCGGCCTCGACGTTGAGCTCGCGGGCCAGGCCGAACAGCTCGACCAGGGTCTTGCCCGCCGAGGCGATGGCGTCACGCGGCCGGATCGACGGCTTGGTCTCGATGTCGATGACCAGCTTGTCGAAGTCGGTGCGCTGCTCGACACGGGTGGCCTCGACCTTGTAGGTCACCTTGAGCACGGGGCTGTAGATCGAGTCGACCGGCATCCGGCCGATCTCGTTGTCCGCGCCCTTGTTCTGCGCCGCGGAGACGTAGCCACGGCCACGCTCGACGACCAGCTCCATCTCCAGCTTGCCCTTGTCGGACAGCGTGGCGATCTTCAGGTCGGGGTTGTGCACCTCCACCCCGGCCGGCGGGGCGATGTCGGCGGCGGTCACGTCGCCGGCGCCGGACTTGCGGAGGTACATCGTCACAGGCTCGTCGTGCTCGGAGGAGACGACCAGGCCCTTGAGGTTGAGGATGATCTCGGTGACGTCCTCCTTGACGCCCTCGATGGTCGAGAACTCGTGGAGCACGTTGTCGATCTTGATGCTGGTCACCGACGCCCCCGGGATGGAGGAGAGGAGGGTACGACGCAGCGAGTTGCCGAGCGTGTAGCCGAAGCCGGGCTCCAGGGGCTCGATCACGAACCGCGAGCGGAACTCGTCGACGGACTCTTCCGACAGGGTCGGACGCTGAGCGATAAGCACTGTTTCTGTCCTTTCCGGGCCGCCCACCATTTGACGGGCCCGAACTGCACGAGCGGGAAGGGCGGGGCCGGGTGGCCCCTCGGGTCACTTCTTCGAGTAGTACTCGACGATCAACTGCTCCTGGACCGGGATGTCGATCTGCTCCCGGGTCGGGACCTGGTGGACCAGGACCCGCATCCGCGAGGGCAGCACCTGGAGCCAGGCCGGGACGACACGTTCGCCGTGCGTCTCGCGCGCCACGATGAACGGGGTCATCTCCAGCGACTTCTCACGGACGTCGATGATGTCGTACGGCGTCACCTGGAAGGACGGGATGTCGACCTTCTTGCCGTTGACCAGGAAGTGACCGTGGTTCACCAGCTGGCGGGCGTGGCGACGGGTCCGGGCGAAGCC
>JBAVPF010000024.1:0-8335 GCA_049692815.1 Acidimicrobiia bacterium | reverse complement strand
AGTGAGGACTGGACCGTCGACCGCGCCCGTCGACGAGCATCCGGCGACCATCACCGACAAGACGGCCAAGAGTGAGACGCTCCGTTTCACTCTTATTGGACGTGTCGGCCGTCCACGCCGGTTCCGGCTACTCCTGATACGGCACCGTGAAACGCTCGAAGATCACCGGGATGTCCTCGTGGAACTCGAGACCGTCCGCGGCGAACGTTCGCTTGTAATAACTGGTGTGCCCCCTCAGCCAGTCGTCACGGGTGCGATCGCCTTCCCCCTCGTCCCAGGCGAACCCCTCGTCGACGGATGACAATGGCCCTTCTCGCACCTCAATGGTCTCGATCAGCGCCCGGGGGCGGCCGGTGCCGTCGCATGCGATCCAGCGATCGCCGACCCGGGGCACTGCAATTCCCTCGTGCTCCAGCTCGTCGACACTCGAGGCCGTGGCTCGCTTTTGCCCGATCAGGACCAGATCGATCAGCTCGTCGGCCAGCTCGACGGAGTCACCGAAGAAGGTGAGATCGGTGTAGCCGTCGCCGGGCTGCGCACCGGTTGTCGTCAGATACCGACCCCAGAAGGCCTTGGCCGCCTCCTCGTCGAGTGGGGGCAGGGGAGTCCGGGGCGTGCTCATCGGCCGGGGACACTACGCCTGCTCCGTTGTATCAGTCCTTCGGTGGGGTGTCCCAGTCCTGGACGTCTTTCCCCTCCTCACGGGCGAGGATGTCTAGGGCGGCCACGGCTCCGGCGCCGGCGGAGATGATCGCCTGGCTCCTCGTCGGCCGTACCGAGCGGCCCAACACGTAGACCTCGTCGAGCGACGATCGATAGTCGGAGTCCACCGTGATTGCCCCCATGACGTCCTGTTCGACGCCGAGACGTCGGGCCAGTTCTGGGTTCTTCCCCTCGGTGAGGATCAGATAGTCGGAGCCGTATCTGCCCGATTCCGTTTCGACGGAGAACTCTTCGCCGGCCGTCACCGCGGTGACTCGCTCGTCGATCAGCTCCGCTCCGAAAGACCCGGCCTGCTCACGGGCGATCCGCTGGAACTCCGTCCCCGAGATCTCGGGGATCCCCAGGTAGTTGTGCAGCTGCGCGTAGTTCATGGCCGTCTCGTCCTGGCCGAAAACCTTCACTTCGTGCCCGTTCTTGGCCAGGAAGAGAGCCGCGGAGAGGCCGCCCGGCCCGTCTCCGACGATGATCACTCTGGTCATGTTCCTCCTTTGGTGCACAGTCTTGAACGCGGCGCGCCCTCGGGGTAATCCGGCGACCTCCCGCTTTCTATACGCTCCCAACGCCAGATGTGGCGCTATGAGCATTAGGAATGGATACGCGAACTGTCCCTGTTGATGTGCCGCTCGATTTGAGGGCGACCTTGCGGCCGTTGCACGGACGGATCGCCGAGGATGGGTGGTGGCTGGCAGCCAGGACCCCCGAGGGCCCCGGGTCCCTGCGGGTGCGGCGCACCAGGGAGGACCTGGTCGGCGAGGCGTGGGGTGACGGTGCGGGCTGGTTGCTGGCCAGGCTGGACGCGATCTGTGGCCTCGAGGACGACCCGGCGAGCTTCGTGACCTCTGATCCGGTGGTGTCCGACCTGCATCGTCGCAACATGGGTGCTCGGTTCGGGCGGACGTCCCTCGTCTTCGACGCCCTGGTCACGGCCATCTGCGCCCAAAAGGTGACCGGGACCGAGGCCAAGAGAGCGATGCGTGGGCTGCGCAAGCGGTTCTCCGGGCCCGCCCCGGGGCCCAACCCGTGGCTGACGCTCCCACCCGATCCGGTGGCGATGGCGGCGGCGCCATATCACGAGTTCCACCAACTCCACCTGGAGAAGCGGAGGGCCGATCTGCTGCGGCACGTGGCCGCTCGGGTCGGTGCCATCGACGAGCTCGCCAGGGAGCAAGCCGGGCAGGCGGCCGTGGCGTTGCAGGCCATCCCCGGGATCGGAGTCTGGAGTGCGGCGAAGACCGTCGAGGTCTCCCATGGCGACCCCGACCAGGTGGCGGTGGGCGACTTTCACTTCAAGCACATCGTCGTACACCATCTCACCGGTCGTGATCGGGGGACCGACGAGGAGATGCTGGAGCTACTCGAGCCCTTCCGACCTCACCGGGGACGGGTCATCCGGCTTCTCCATACCCTGGGTCACGAGCCCAAGTTCGGGCCGAGAACGACCCCGCGTGACATCACTGGGATCTAGTTGCCTATCGCTCCAGCCAGGTGACGATGAGATCACCCACGAGACCGGGGTCGTGCATGTCGTTGTGCCGGGCGCCCTCCACCAGCTCGAGCAGGGCGGTGGCACCGGAATCTTCGAGGGCGCCGGCGAAATCGAAGGCGAAGAAGGAGTCGACCAGACCGTCGAGCTCGCCATACATGATCAGGGCGTCCAGGTCGGGGTTCTCATCGGTCAGCAGCTGCGGGTTACCGGCACGCCACGCCTCGGGGTGGTCCACTTCGGGGCCGCCGAAGAAGATGGACATGGCGAATCCGATGCGTGAGATGTCGTAGGGGCCGGCAAGCCCGACGAATCTCTCCGGCCTGCCCGACCCTGCCACCGGGCAGTCGCCGGTGTACTGGTCACCGGTCAGGGCGACGATGGCGCCGATATGGGCGCCGGCGGAGTGCCCGATGATCGCAACCGTTCCGTCCGATTCGGGGAGCGCCGCTGCCACCCGCACCGCACAAGCCACGTCTTCCACCGCCGCCGGGAACCCGGCTCGATTCACCGTGGAGAGGGCATATCGGGTGTTCACCGTGAGAAAGCCGTTGTCGTTGAGGAATCTCGCCAGTGGCCGCATGATCGAGGGGTCGCCCCCGACCCATCCACCTCCGTGGGCGAGGACCACGGCGGGAAAGGGCCCGTCTCCTTCCGGGATCCCTATCTCGGCATCGATGGCGTCATCGGGGATTGTGGTGGTCGTCGTGGCGAGCGTGGTGGTGGTCGTCGAGCTCGTGGTGGAGGTCGTCGTGGTGGAAGTCGACGTGGACGACGTCGTGATCGATGGGGGCAGGACGGTCGTGGCCACCACCGTCCTGGCGGTGTCGTCGGTCGCCTCGCCGGTGCAGCCGGCAAGGACCAGGACTACTAGGAGACCAACGATGCCGCGGCGCGGTCCAGGTGCCATTCGACCTCAGCGTCTCCATCGCCGATGCGTCCTGCCGGAGTCTTGCCGGCAAACGAGTCTCTGACCGCCTCCGCCTTCGCCTCCCCCGTGCTGATCATCATGAGGTGCCGGGCGGACCAGAGAAGCGGGTAGGTGGCGGTCAGTCTCTTCTCACCCGAGGCCGGGATCTCGTTGGCGACGAACCACCGAACGGTCTCCTCCAGGGCCGCACTGCCCGGGAAGAGCGACGCGGTGTGCCCGTCGGCACCCATGCCGAGGAGTATCAGGTTGGGCCGGTCTTCGTGGATTGAGCGCAGCGTGGCCTCGTAGTGCGCCGCCGAATCGGCCGGCTCCATCATCTCGCTCCAACGAGGCCGGAGGAACCGCGCCGGGACGTGGCTCATCAAGGCCTCGGCGGCCATGCGCCCGTTGGATCGCTCGTCATCGGGTGGAACCCAGCGCTCGTCGGACAGCCAGGCATCGACGTGGTCCCACGCCACGTTCAAGTCTCCAAGGGCCTCGTAGGTGGCGCGAGGAGTGCTCCCGCCGGCGAGACCGAGCGTGAATCTCCCATTTGCCCCCGCGGCCAGCACGGCGATCCGCCTCGCCGCCCCGAGGGCCGTTTCCTCTGCGTTCTCGTGTACGACGAGTTCCACGCGAGAGACGGTAACCGCCGTTCTACAGTTCGCGGATGAGCCGGCAACGCTTCGTCACATGGGATGACACCCGGGTGACGGCGAAGATCGAAGGTGAGGGGCCGGTGGGAGTCCTCCTCGCCCACGGTGCCGGGAGCGACCAGGACCATCCGATGATGACGCTCCTACGCAGTGGTCTGGCCGCCGGTGGGCACACGGTCATGACCTTCAACTATCCCTACACCGAACGTGGCTCCAAGCGCCCCGATCGACAGGAGCGTCTCCTCGAGTGCCACCGTGCGGTGGCAGACTCGCTGGCGGCCGAAACCGAGACCGTGTTCATGGCGGGGAGGTCGATGGGAGGCCGAATGGGCACATATCTGGCCGCCGAGGGGTACCCGACGGCGGGTCTCGTGCTCTATGCCTACCCGCTGCATCCGGCGGGCAAGCCCGACAAGCTGAGGGTGGACCAGTTCGCCGACATCAAGGCGCCGATGCTCTTCTTCCAGGGCACCAGGGACCCGCTCAGCAGGATGGACCTCTTCGACGCCAACATCGCCGTCCTTCTCAATGCACAAGTCGAGATCCTGGAAGGCGCCGGCCACGGGCCCCGGGGCGGTGGTTGGAACCTGGAGACGATGACCGAGCGCTACGTGGGTGTGACCCTGGGTTGGATCGAGGCGAACTCGTCTGGCAGAAGCGGGTGAACCCGGCCATAATCTGACGTCACCCCTCTCTCCAAGGAGTCTTTCGATGTCGCAAGTGAGTCTGCGCGCCCAGGCCGGCCGTAAGCCGGGCTCCCGGGAGTCGCGGCGGATTCGCCGCACGGGTCAGGTTCCGGCCATCGTCTATGGGTTGGAGCTCGACCCGATCCCGGTGCAGGTCGATTCGCACGACCTCCATGTGGCCCTGCACACCGGTGCCGGGACGAACGCGATCATCAACCTCGAGATCGACGGTGGAAAGACCCTGACCACGATGGCCAGGGTCATCGAACGTCACCCCTTCCGCAACGAGTACCGGCACGTCGACTTCGTGACCATCGATCTGTCACAGAAGATCACGGCCGAGGTGGCGCTCCACTTCGAGGGCACCCCGGCCGGCGTCAGGGAGGGTGGCGTGTTCAGCCCACGCCGCACCTCGGTTCAGATCGAAGTCCTTCCCACCGAGATCCCCGCATTCATCGAGCTGGACGTCTCGGAGGTGGAGATCGGAGGCTCGCTCCGTGTCGAGGACCTTCCCGAGATCGAGGGAGTCGAGTATCTCGAGGATCCCGACGCGGTGTTGATGTCCGTCACCACGCCTGCCGCCGAGATCGAGGAGCCCGAGCCCGAGCTCGAGGAGCTCGAGGAAGGCATGGAGCTCGAGGAAGGTGAAGAGGGCGCTGAGGGTGCTGCTGAGGAAGCCGAGACCGGCGAAGAAGAGGAAGACGCCGGGGAGTAACCCGGGCCAGATCGTCGTCGGGCTCCGCAACCCCGGGGCCGATTACGAAGGCACCCGTCACAACCTCGGCTACGAGGTGTTGGCCGAGACGCTGGGACGGGGCGACCTGACCCTCTCTCGCGGGCCGTCCCGAATCGGGGGGATGTTGGCCGTCAGCGGCGTCGGTCCGCACCGCAACCTCTATCTGGCCTCCAACGGCTACATGAACGAGTCGGGGCGTGTCGTCGCCGCGGCACTCGCCTACTACAAGGTCGACCCGGCCGACATGCTCGTGATCCACGACGACATCGACCTCCCGTTCGGCCGGCTCCGGCTGCAGGTCGGAGGGGGGAGTGGCGGCCACAACGGGGTGCGCTCCGTGGAGAGGGCGCTCGGCTCCCCCGAGTTCTCCCGTCTCAAGTTGGGCGTCGGCCGACCACCCGGATCGCAGGACCCCGCCGACTACGTGCTGCGGCGTTTCACCAAGCGTGAGAGGCCCGAGGCGGACGTGATGGTGCAGGACGCCGCAGATGTAGTGGAGAGATGGCTCGATGATCGCGCCCGAGCACAGGAGATGGCTGCTTTGAGGGGTCGTGATGATGACCCGGGAGACGGTGACGACGATGCCTGAGCTGGTGGGGGCGATCGATCAGGGAACCAGCTCGACTCGATTCATGATCTTCGACTCGAGCGGTGGTGTGGTGGGCATGGCCCAGTCCGAGCACACCCAGATCTTCCCCAGGCCGGGGTGGGTGGAGCACGACCCGGCCGAGATATGGGAGAAGACCGTCGCCGTGGTCGATGCCGCGATGACCGAGGCGGGGGTGGGCCCGTCGGACCTGGCGGCCGTGGGGATCACCAACCAGAGAGAGACAGCAGTGGTGTGGGATCGGGTGACGGGCGACCCGGTGGCCAACGCCATCGTCTGGCAGGACACCCGCACTGCGGACCTGTGCCGGCAGCTTGCCGGCGATGAAGGTGCCGGGAGATTCCGCTCCAAGACCGGTCTCCCTCTCGCCACCTACTTCTCCGGCCCAAAGGTCCGCTGGCTCCTCGATGAGCACGGTCTCACCTCCAGGGCGCAGCGAGGAGAGCTTGCCTTCGGCACGGTCGACAGCTGGTTGTCCTGGAAGCTCACGGGCAGCCACGTGACCGACGTGACCAATGCCTCGAGGACGATGCTGATGGATCTGGCCACGACCACCTGGGATGCGGACTTGTGCACCGGCATCGGGGTGCCGACACCGATGCTGCCCCAGATCGTCGACTCCGTCGGGGAGATCGAGGTGTGTGGCCCTCCGCTCGACGGCGTTCCCCTGACCGCCATCCTGGGCGATCAGCAGGCCGCGCTGTTCGGCCAGGCCTGTTTCGAGCCCGGTGAGGCCAAGAACACCTACGGGACGGGGAACTTCATGCTCATGAACACGGGCACAGACCCGGTGTCGTCCCAGGCCGGGCTTCTCAGCACCGTCGGCTACAGGATCACCGGCGGCCGGACGGTGTACGCCCTGGAGGGCTCGATCGCCGTCACCGGCTCTCTGGTGCAATGGCTGCGTGACAATCTCGGCATCATCTCGTCGGCGGCCGAGATAGAGGATCTGGCCATCACCGTCGACGACAACGGAGATGTCTACTTCGTACCCGCCTTCTCCGGCCTCTTCGCCCCCCACTGGCGCCCGGACGCCAGGGGCGTCATCGTCGGGCTGACTCGATTCGCCACCAGGGGGCACATAGCCAGGGCGGCTCTGGAGGCGACCGTGTACCAATCGGCCGACGTTCTCGAGGCCATGACCACCGACTCCGGGGTTTCGCTCACCGAGCTGCGCGTCGACGGGGGCATGACCGCCAATGAGACCCTGATGCAGTTCCAGGCGGACATCCTCGGTGTGGATGTCGTCCGACCCTCCATCCCTGAGACGACCGCTCTCGGAGCTGCATACGGCGCCGGGTTGGGGGTGGGTGTCTGGCCGGGGCTGGACGCGATCAGGGCGATGTGGGTCGAGGATGCCAGGTGGCATCCCGACATGGCGGAGAGCACGAGGCACCGTCTCCTGGGGAGATGGGCGCAGGCCGTCGAGCGTTCACTCGACTGGGCCTGATCCGAGGCTTCGAGCGGCCGGTCCCCATCCGGCATATCATCGGTGACGGAGTCGAGATGTCTGTCAACGTTCCCAACGCGCTCGCCGTCTTCAGGATCGCGATGGTGCTCCCCATCATGGCGTTCACCCGGGCCGACCAGATCGACGATCACTACGCGATCGCCGCCGGCCTGTTCATCGTCGCGTCTTTCACTGATTTCCTCGACGGCTATTGGGCCCGTCGCACGACCGGCGGGACGGTGCTCGGGGCTTTCCTGGACACGACGGCGGACAAGATCATGGTCACCGGGATCCTCCTCGCCCTCGTCTCGGTGGACAGAGTCTCGATCTGGCCCGCCGCCATCATCATCTTCCGGGAGTTCACTGTCATGGCGCTGCGGGGCGTCGTGGCACAGCGCGGTGGCCTGATAGCCCCTTCGACCTGGGGCAAGATCAAGGCCTTCACCCAGTACGCGGCGATCTTCTCGGCCTTCCTCCGCCTCGCCCACAAATGGGGGCCGTGGTACTTGGACCAGTGGCTCATGCTGATCGCGGTGGTGGCGACCATCGGCTCGGCGTGGGGATACATCACTGCGTTCTGGTCGGTGGTCAGGACCGAGCCGAGCGACGTCCCGAAATGAAGACCGCCGTCACCGGGGGGAGCGGTGTCGTGGGCACGGCGGTGGTGCGTCATCTGATCGAGGAGGGTCACGAAGTCAGGGCGCTGGCACGTTCGGAGGGCTCCGCTCGCAAGCTGAGGGAGTTGGGCGCCGATCCCGTGTCCGGCGACATCCTCGACGGCTCCACGGTGAGAGACCTCGTCGACGGCTGTGAGTGGGTGTTCCACGTCGCAGGGGTCAACCAGCTCTGCTCGAGGGCGCCCGGGGAGATGTGGCGGGTGAACGTCGACGGGACGCGGATCGCCCTGGAGGCCTGTGTTTCGAGCGGTGTCCGGCGAATGATCCACACCTCCTCCGCGGTGACCCTGGGGGAGGCTTCCGGTGAGCCGGCGACCGAGACATCCACCCACCGGGGTCATTTCCTGTCCGAGTACGAGCGCTCCAAGTGGGAGGCGGAGCGGGTGGCTCTGCGCACGGCCCACGAC
>JBAVPF010000023.1:0-9608 GCA_049692815.1 Acidimicrobiia bacterium | reverse complement strand
GTGCTCCAGGCCCTCCTCGAGGACGAGGTCGACGCCGGCGGCGGTCGTGTTGAGCAGCTCGGCATCGGAGGTGTTGGCCCCGGCCTGGGTCAGCGTCCCCTTGATCTCGACCACGCGGCGGTCGATGGTGGCGACCAGCCTGACGAGGATGGTGAGCAACGCGGCGACCGCAAGGACGACGACGAAGCCGGCGATGATCGCCACCCACCACAGGGTCTCTTGAGTATCGGTGAGAGCAAGGATCATCTCAGCCTCCCAAGCGCTGTCGGCCGCGCTTCAGCCCTTCGATGACGTTGATCGCCATTTGATTGGTGGTGTTCAGGTCGTTGAGGGCCGCGGTGTTGTGCACCGACTCGGTGAGGCTGTCATTGATCAGCTTGGCCTCACCCCCGATCCTGTGGGCCAGGACCAGGATGGGGACGACCAGGGCCACCACCACCAGCACGATGACGATGCCGATCGTGTATCCGACCACCCACCCGGTGTTCTCGGCTGCGAATAGGACCATGCTCACCTCCTCAGATCGACTCGGCGAAGTCGCTGACCGGCTTCAGGTTCTCGTTCACGGAGGCCACGACCGCGGGGACGGTGCTCGTCCTCTCGGCGACCACGCCCACGCCACCGGTGAGGGCCCGGAGCGTGTCCAGGACGGCCACCAGGTGGCCGATGACCCTGATGAGCCCCAAGGCGGCGGCGGCCACGATGAGGGTGGCTATCACGAGTGTGACGATTGCAGCAGCAGGCATCTGACTCCTCTCTCCTCAGCCCAGCAGCTTTGCGACCGAGCCGGCGTATCTGACGGCCCCGATGGAGACGTCTTCGATGGTCTCGTCGGTGGTGGCCAGGAGCTCAGGAACCCTGTTCACCTCACCGATGAGCTGGACCCCCCCGGCCAGGATCTCGTTCGAGGCCTTGCGTATTCGCTCCAGGGCCGCCAGAACCCTGTTGAGCAGGGCCACCAGGACCGGCACTACCGCCAGGAGCAGAAGTGCGTTGCCTATCCACCACCAAACCATCACATCCTCCTCACACTCGGCTCGGCTCGTAGGGGAGGAAGAAGCGCCCGGCGACCCGCTTCAAGGCCATCCACGCCGCCCTGAGGGCGATCATGAAGCCACTCGCGCTCTTCGCTCCCTGAATCTGGTCCAATGAGACCCCGCGCTGGGCCGCATCCAGCCGGGTCTGCATGTTGGTCGCGAAATCCCGCATGAGGACCTGGGAGACGTCGCCGATCATCCCTCTTCCATACTGAGCGGCAGCACCGGACAGCTGGATGTCCTGCACGACCTCGAGCCGGGTGCCACCCGCCGTGGGCACCAGCCTGACGGTGAGGCCGAGATTGGCCTGTCCCTGGCCCTTCTCATCGGCGCCGGCTGCGTCGATGACGATCGTCTTGTTCGCCTCGTCCCTCTGTGTCACGTCGGCGGTGCCGGCAAACTGCATCTTCACCGGGCCCATGCTTATGCCCACGCGGCCCGCGTACTTGTCGGGACCGAGCTCCTGGTGAAGCTCGGCACCGGGCAGACACGCCGCCACTTGCGGGACGTTCTGACAGAACTCCCACACGTCCTCGATCGGCTGGTCGACTTCTATGGCGTGCTCGATCTTCACGGCGTTGTCTCCTTGATGTAGGGCTCCGGGTCCTTCTCGAAGGCAGTCCGACACCCGGGACAGCAGAAGTAGTAGGTGACACCCTCGTATTCGAACGGGCGGCCGCTCTCGTCGGCCGTGACAGTCATGCCGCACACCGGGTCTATCGCCGTCTCCGGGTGGGGAGTCGAGAGGCCGAGATCGGCGTGAGTCGGGCTCAGGTCCCCACTCGCCTTCAGCGACACCAGCTCCGCCAGCACCGCGACCGCGATCTCGGTGTGAGATGTATGCCCGAGGTCCATCCCGACAGGCACCCGCACCCGCTCCAGCAGATCCGCGGGGACACCCCGCTCCGACAGGTAGGCCAGCACCGCCTCACCACGCTTGTGCGACGCAACCAGGCCCACGAAGGCGGGCTCGGCCCGGACCGCTCTCTCCAGCGTGTCCTCGTCGTCGTGGCCCTGAGTCGCCACGATCACGATTGCGGTGGGGTCCACCGGCTCGGCACCGAACTCCTCGGCGGCCGTCAGCTCGGCGCGCCAGCCCAGCACGGCCGCCAGGTCCACCAGTGTGGTGGCCATCGGAGACCTTCCCACCACGATCAGCCGGGGCGTGGAGAGCACGGGCTCGATGTAGAGCTGGAGGGCGCCCTCCGACTGGCAGGCCATGGGGACCGCCACCATCCCCTCCGGGATGTGGCCGAAATCCTCTGGGTCGCCGAGGAGGATCAACTCCGGCTCGCCCTCAGCGATGACCCTCTGTGCCTCGCGAATCACCACCGGCTCGGCGCAAGCGCCCCCGATCCAACCATCGATCTCACCGTCGGCGGTGACGATGGCGCGGGCACCCTGCTGACCCGACGACGGTCCCTGGCGCCAGACCACGGTGGCCAGGGCGAACTTCTCGCCCCGGCGGGCCAGCTCACCGGCCCGCTCCATGATCCTCCAGCCGTCTCCGGGTCGTGCGTTCACGCCTCGACCCTCACGGGCGGTGCCCCGCTCACATCCTGACCCGTCTGCAACGCCTGGAAGACGCGATCGGGGAACAAGGGCATGTCGATGTTGCGCACTCCGGCGCCCTTGACGGCGTCCATGACGGCGTTCACGAAGGCAGCCGGCCCGCCGACGGCGGCACACTCCCCGATCCCCTTGGCGCCGATCGGGTGATGGGGGCAGGGGGTGACCACCTCGTGCAACTCGAAGCCCGGTGTCTCCCAGGCCGTGGGCAGCAGGTAGTCGGTGAAGTTGGCGCCGATGCAGTTGCCCTCCTCGTCGAAGGTGATGAACTGCATGTTGGACATGGCGTAGGCCTCGGTCAGGCCACCCATGATCTGGCCCTCGACGATCATCGGGTTGATGCGCACACCGCAGTCGTCAACGGCGACCACCCGCAGCACGTCCCACACCCCGGTGTCCGGGTCGACCTCGACCGTGGCGATGTAGCAGGCGAACGGCCAGGTGAGGTTGGGCGGGTCGTAGTACGCGACGTTCTCCAGACCGGGCTCCATGCCATCCGGCATGTTGGAGTAGGCGGCGGCTGCGCACTCCTGGATGGTCACTCCGCGATCGGGCTGGCTGCGCACGTAGAAGCGCCCCAGCTCCCACTCGACGTCCTCCTCGGAGATCTCGAGCAGGTGTGCCGCGAGCTTGCGCGCCTTCGCCCTGATCTTTCGTGACACCATCGCCACGGCTGCGCCGGCGACTGGAGTGCTGCGCGACGCATACGTGCCCATCCCGAAGGGAGCGGTGTCGGTGTCGCCCTCCTCCACCACGACGTCCTCGGCCGGGATGCCCAGTTCGTGAGCGACGATCTGTGCCCAGGTGGTCTCGTGACCCTGGCCCTGGGTCTTGGCCCCGGTGCGGAGGATCGCCTTCCCGGTCATGTGCACCCTCAGCTCGGCCGAGTCGAACATCTTGATCCCGAGGATGTCGTACTCACGGCTGTTGCCGGCCCCGAGCGGCTCTGTCATCACCGAGATGCCGATCCCGAGGAGACGGCCCCGTTTGGCCGCCTCCTCCTTCTCCTCGAGGAAGTCCTGATAGCCGATCGCCTCCAAACCCACATCGAGGCACTTGGCGTATTGCCCCGAGTCGGTGAGGAACCCGAACGGTGTCCGATGGGGGAAGTCGTCGTCGCGGACGAGATTGATGCGCCGGAACTCGGCCTGGTCCATGCCCAGGTCGTCGGCTGCGGCCTGCACCATTCGCTCCTGGAAGAACATGGCCTCCGTCACCCGGAACGAGCAGCGATATGCCACGCCGCCCGGTGCCTTGTTGGTGTAGACGCCGCGCGCCTGGAGATAGGCGTTCGGGACGTCGTAGCAGGAGAACGTCGAGTGGATCAGCCCGAGCTTGAACTTGGACGGCTGGGCGTCCGAGTAGAAGGCGCCATGGTCGGCGAGAGTGTTCATCCTCACGCCGAGGATCCTTCCGTCCTTGCGCAGCGCCAGCTCGCCCTTGAGGTAGATGTCACGGGCGAAGCCGGTGGAGATCAGGTTCCCGGTGCGGTCTTCGATCCATTTCACGGGGCGCTCCAGGAGGATCGAGGCCAGGATCGACACGACATAGCCCGGGTAGACCGGGACCTTGTTGCCGAACCCGCCGCCGATGTCGGGGGAGACGATCCTGATCATCTGCTCCGGCAGCTCGGCGACCAGTGCCACCGCCGCCCTGATGATGTGTGGCGCCTGGGTGGTCATGTAGACGGTGAGCTTCGAGGTGGCCCGGTTGAAATCGGCGATGGAGCCACACGTCTCGATGGGGGAGGGGTGAGACCGCGGGTAGAACAGCTCGATCTTCGAGATGTGGTCCGCCTCGGCGAAAGCCCGGTCGGTGCCCTCCTTGTCACCGACTTCCCAGTCGTATACGACGTTGTCCGGCTGGTTGGCCTTGTCGTTGCGGATCACCGGAGCACCCTCGGACAGCGCCTGGGTCGGGTTGACGATCGCCGGCAGGGGCTCGTAGTCGACGACGATCGCCTGACAGGCGTCCTTGGCTATGTACGGATCGTCGGCGACGACACAGGCGACCTCCTGGCCCTGGAACCGCACCTTGTCGGTGGCCAGCACCGCCTGGGTGTCGTAGGAGAGCGTCGGCATCCAGGCGAGATTGCGCGCCGCCAGCATGTCGCCGGTGAGAACCAGCCTGACTCCAGGCATCGCCATTGCCTTGGAGATGTCGATCGAGTTGATCTTGGCGTGCGCCACGGGGCTGCGCAGGATCTCCATGTGGAGCATCCCGGGGAGTGTGATGTCATCGACGTAGTTGCCCTTGCCACGGATGAACCGGTTGTCCTCCACCCGTCGCCGGCTGGCTCCGAGACCACCGATCTTGACTTCGTCGACGGCTGTCACGTCATCACCTCCGTGTCCTCGGCTTCGCCACCTTCGCCCAGCTTGTCAGCGGCCCACATGACCGCCTTGACGATGTTCTGATAACCGGTGCACCTGCAGAGATTCCCACCCAGTGCCCAGCGAATCTCATCCTCACTCGGGTGCGGGTTCTCCTCGAGCAGGGCCTTGGACGTCAGCATCATGCCCGGAGTGCAGAAACCGCATTGCAGTCCGTGCTCCTCTTTGAACCCTTCCTGGATCGCGTGCAGCTCACTGGGCCCGGCCAACCCTTCGACGGTCGTGATTTCGTGACCGTCGGTCTGGACGGCGAGCATGGTGCAGCTCTTGATCGGCTTGCCGTCGAAGAGGACCGTGCACGCACCACAGTTGGTCGTGTCGCATCCGATGTGGGTCCCGGTCAGCTTGAAGCCCTGCCGCAGCAGGTGGACCAGCAGGAGGCGGGGCTCCACCATGGCCGAGCGCCGGTCCCCGTTGATCGTGACAGTGATCTTCCGGACGGGAACCTCGTCGGGTGGCGACTGGGTGATTTCCTCGAACAGACTGGTCATTTCAGGCGGCCTCCTCTCCTGATGTCATCAAGCCGCTCAGCAGCCGCCGGGTGAAGACCCGGACCAGGTGACGCTTGTAGTCGGCACTGCCGCGATGGTCGGTGTGGGGTTGAGCCGCCGCCGCGGCCAGCTCGGCCGCCTCGGCTATGGCCTCGGCCGACAGCGACTTTCCGACGAGGGCCTGTGCTGCTTCGTCGGCTGCGATCGTCGATCCGCCGACACCGGTCAGCCCGATTCCCGCCCTGACGACCTGGCCACTCACCCGGTCGATGGCCACGGCAACACCGGCAGTGGCGAAGTCACCGACACGGCGCTCCAGCTTCATGTACCCACCTTCGGCCGTGCCCTGGGGTGGCGGGACCACGGCTTCGACGGCGACCTCGTCGATGGCCAGCGTGTTCTGGAAGGGGCCGCTGACCAGATCGCGCATGGCGATGGTCCGTCGTCCCCGCGAGCTGTGCGCGACGACAGATGCGTCGAGGGCCATCATCACCGAGGCCCAATCGCCCTGAGGGTCGGCGTGACAGAGCGAGCCCACCAGGGTGCCCCGGTTGCGGACGACCGGGTCGGCTACCAGGGGAGCCGCCGACATCATCGTCGGCTGGTGCTCGGCGAGGAGGGTGGAGCGCTCCAGTGTGGCGTGACGGCAGAGAGCACCGACATGGATGGTCCCGTCGGGGTCCCGCTCCAGATAGTCGAGCCCGGGCAGCTCGTTTATGTCGACCAGCATCTCGGGTGATGCGAATCGAAGCTTCAGCATGGGCACCAGGCTCTGGCCGCCGGCGAGGATCTTGGCGTCACCGCCACCGTCGGCCAGCAGGGCGCAGGCCTCGTCCAGGGATCTGGGTGCTTCGTACCTGAGTCGTGAGGGATAGATGGCTGCCTCCTCTCAGTGCTCGTGACCGGGGCCATGCCCTCCGGCATGGTGGGTCGGCGAGGATTGGGGGTCGGGGACCGCGACCGGGAGGGACTCGTCGGTGGGGTCGGGCCGGGGTTGCTGATGTGGCGGCCAGGGCCCCTGGACGGGTTGGCCTGCGACTTTGAGGTACTCGATGATCTGTGGCCAGGCCCAGATGGTGGGGCTGTCGCCCGTCTTGGGTGAGTGCTCTATCAACTCGTAGATGCGGGGGTTGCCCCGGCTGTGGCCCGATCCCTCGGTGGTCATCCCTTCACCTCCATGCCGTCCGCGGTGAACAGTGTCACTGGCCTCCGCTGAGCCTACACACGCGGTCAGGGTGAGGGGGCCGAGAGGCGAACTTATCCTCCAAGAGGCGTTTCGGAGCCCGTCACGTTGTCTTCCGGGTGTTCAGCAGGGCTGAACTCGCGGGTGGCGAGAGGGCGATTCATGGTCTTCAGGAGGCGGTCACTCCCACGGAGTCGAGAAGTCTGACCACCCCCCTCAGGTCGTTGACGCTGGCGGCTGGGAGCAGACGGTCGATGTGGGGGAGCACCGCTCGCATTCCGCGGGTCGCCGGCTCATAGTCGGCTCGGGCTGCCAGTGGGTTGAGCCAGAGGACCTTGCTGACCGTCCGGGCCAGACGGGCCATCTCCCGGCCCAGCAGATCGGGGTCACCACAATCCCAGCCGTCGGAGAGGATGAGGGCGATCGGTCCCCCACGTGCCAGACGACGGCTCCACTGGCGGTTCCACTCGGCGAGAGCCTCTCCGATCATCGTGCCACCGGACCAATCCTTGACTGTCTTGGAGACCCGTGACAGAGCCGAGACAGTGTCGCGCCGCTTCATGTCCTCGGTGATCCGGGTGAGGTCGGTGGAGAACGTGAAGACCTCGACGTCGTCGATGCGTCGCTGCGCGGCGTGGGCGAACACGAGGAACAGCTCGGCGTACTTCTCCATCGACCCTGAGATGTCGGCGATGATTATGAGGGGCCGTTGGCGTCTCCGACGCTGACGGCGGACGATCGGCATCAGGTCGCCTTCGGGCCGTGTGGTACGGCGCAGGGTTCGTCTCAGGTCGGGCAGCGTGCCCGTCCGCGATGGTTGCCAGCGTCTGGTCTTGACGTCCGACGGCTGCCACATCATGGACATCACCATCCGTCGGGCTTCGGCCAGCTCGTCCTCGCTCAGGTCGGCGAAATCCCGTGTCTGCAGCTTCCTCGTGGCAGAGGCGCCCTTCTGGGCCCGAGTGTCCTCCTCCGACGCCGCACCCGCATCCTGGGTGATCGGCTTCTTTGTCGCGGTCAAGGTCGGGCTCTTGGTGTCCCCGGGTTTGACCGGCGGGATCAAGCGATCGAAGAAGCGGACGAACTCCTCGTCGAATGGCGCTCGCTGGTCGGCCGTGGTGACGGAGAGGGAGCGAAGGGCCGCATACACCTGGGTGCGCCGCGAGGCGTCCACCAGGCTGAAGGCCCGGGCCATGTCACCCACCTGCTCGGGGGTGACGGTCATCCCTCTTCCTCGCAGGGCGTCGGCGAAGACTGCGAGGTCGACGACGGGCCCCTTCGGCCCGGTCCTCATCCGAGCCTCATGTCATGAGGCTCGAAGGTCATTTCATGACCCGTCATGACACCAGGGCTTCGACTCCCGCGGCCCGAACGGCGTCGATGTCGTCCTTGTACTTGAGGACGACGCCGAGCGTCTGTTCGGCGAGCCCGGGGGTCAGCTCGCCATCGTGGAGGAGCTTGACCGACTGGGCCCAATCGAGGGTCTCGGCGACACCTGGAGGCTTGAAGAGGTCCATCTGACGGAGCTTGGCCATGGCCGCGGCGAGACTCCCCGCCAGATCCTCTTCCACGCCGGGAACCTTGCGGAGGACGATGGACGCCTCGAGGGCAGGAGTCGGATAGTCGATCCAGTGGTAGATGCAGCGTCGTTTCAGCGCGTCGTGGATCTCCCGGGTCCGGTTCGAGGTGAGGATCACCACCGGTGGGTCGTCGGCCTTGATCGTCCCGATCTCCGGGATCGACACCTGGAAATCGGAGAGCAGCTCGAGCAGGAAGGCCTCGAACTCCTCGTCGGCGCGGTCCAGCTCATCGATGAGAAGGACCGGGCGCCGCCCCTCGCGGGCTGCCTCGATGGCCTGGAGGAGCGGCCGGGCGATGAGGAACTCACGGCTCATGATGTCCCGGGCCGTCGCCTTCGAACCTTCGCCTCGGGCCTCGAGGAGCCGGATCTCCATCATCTGCAGCGCGTAGTCCCACTCGTAGAGGGCATGGCCCACGTCGAGGCCCTCGTAGCACTGCAGCCGTATCAGCTCCTCGCCGGCCACGGCAGCCAGCACCTTCGCCACCTCGGTCTTACCCACTCCGGCCTCTCCCTCGAGGAACAGAGGCCTTCCCAGCTGGAGGGCGAGGTGGATCGCCACGAGAAGGTCCTCGTCGGCGATGTAGTCCTGGCCGTCGAGCGCCTGTTTGAGGTCCTGGATCGTCGATGGGATCACGGATGACAGGTTACGGCCCGGCGTGGGACATTGCCCAGCCGCCGACACCAGGGGACAAACGGTCGAGACGCGACAGTTTGTGACCCGATCCGGACAGAATCCTGTTCGGTGAGCCCACCGTACGATCGACGCGCCCGTTTCGAGGATGTGGTCTCGACGGTCTTCGACCCGCTGCAGCGGTACATACGCCGACGCGTCCCCGGCTCCGAGGTCGATGACATCCTCGCCGACGCCCTCCTCATCCTGTGGAGACGGCTCGACGACGTCCCCGGTGACGACCCCCTGCCCTGGAGCTATGGGGTGGCCCGCCGCACCCTGGCCAACCATCGGCGGGCCGGTGAGCGTCGGCTCCGGCTGTTGGATCGATTGAGCCAGGACGCAGCCTTCGGGCATGCGGCGCAGCCCTCGTTCGACCCCGAAGGGGACATCGACGACGAACGTTTGGCGGTGGCCTTCGCCTCCATGAGACCCTCCGACCAGGAGGTGCTGAGACTATGGGCCTGGGAGGCTCTTGAGCCGCGTGACATAGCCACCGCTCTCGGCCTCACGCCCAACGCGGCCACGATCCGTCTGAGCCGGGCCCGTCGAAAGCTTGGAGACGCGATGACGCGACAGGTCGTCGCCTCGACCGGACAGAAGCCGGTGGAACACGAGGAGGGATCGGATGGATGACGGACTGAGAGAGCAGCTCTCACGGCTCGACCCGATGCCCCCCGACG
>JBAVPF010000022.1:0-2190 GCA_049692815.1 Acidimicrobiia bacterium | reverse complement strand
GCCCTTGCCTGGGCGGAGCGCTCGACCAGTGGCTCCGGGATCCCCAGGGCTGCGGCGGCGGCGGCTACGGACTCACTCATCGCCCGACTCCTTGGAGACGAGGAACTCTTGAGGTATCGCGGCCCCGCGGGCGACAGTCCCGAAGATGATCGAGGCGTAGGCGGCCAGACCGGCGAAGAGGACGATGGAGAAGATCAGGGCGATGAGCATGAGCGTGTCGTACGAGCCGCCCATGCCGCTGGCCCAGCCCTCGCCGGCATCGACATAGGCCCCGCTGTTGGATCCGGCGATCCACGAGTACCCGGCGAGCAGCCCCGCCGCCCCCATGGAGACCAGGACGCCGACCGACCCGGTGAGAGTGAGCCTCTGAAATCGTCTTGCTCGACTCGCCGTCTCGAGACGCCGGCCGGTCACGCGGGGCAGCGCGGCAAATGTCGTCCCGGCCACCAACAGGGCGCCTATCCCGGAAAGCGACACCAGCTCGATGGCCTCCCAGAACGCGGTGTCCGCGACGACCGCTCCCACCGAGCGGAATCCTGCGAGAGCGGCCACCACCGCCACACCCACCGTGAGGTAGAGACCCACCACACCGGAGAGGACCGCCGGTTCCGAGCCCACCTCGGACCACGAGCCCTCCAGAGTCATCGAGACGTTGGCGGCATTGGCCAGGGCCCCGATCGGATAGGCGAGACCCAGGGCGGCGGCAACACCTGCGACCCAGGTCGGCCCGGGCCCGAAGATGAGTTGGGCGGCTCCCCACCATGCCGCGGCGAACCCCAGCGACCAGAACCCGACGAGGGCGAGTTGGCGGCTGGCCAGGGGGACGTTCAATTCCTTGACGACCGTGTAGTAGAGAAGGCCTGATCCGACCGTCACCAGGAACATCGTGACGAAGCCGGCAGAGAAGAAGCCCTCGGCGTTGGCGAAGGCGAGGGAAGACGTGCCGGGCAGCTCGGTCACCAGGTGCGCCAGGTACAGGAAGGGGAGCCAGACCACGCCGCCGAGAACGAACCACAAGGTGACGAAGCTCCGCTCCTCCGAGCGGCCGCGGATTGTCACGATCGTCACGAGGGCGGGGACCGAGAGGCTCGCCAGCAGTGGCACGTCGAGCCACCAGGGGAGACCGAGGGGCTGGCTGCCGTCACCGAATCCGAGGAAGACCGCAGCCACGCCGAGGGCAGTCAGGCCGGCCATGCCAAGGAGCGCCAGCTTGGCCAGACCGACCGCGCGGAGGTGTGTCCCGGTGAGACGGGGGAGCACGTAGTAGGCACCGCCTACCAGCGAGACGGCGGCGAAGCCGATCATCAGTGTCAAGTTCGCGGTGGGCTCGAGACGCCCGTACGACACCGGGAAGAGATCCCCGAACCTCAGGGCGAGCAGGGACAGGAATTGGAGGGCGCCACCGACTACCAGGTAGACGGCACCCGCCATGAAGTGGGTAGCGGCGAGGCGGTCCTCGTCGGAACCGCCGCCGAGCAGGACTCCAATGTCTGAAGCTTGGGTGTCAGCCAACCGACTTCCTCGCGCGCGTTGAGACGGCGGGAGCATAACTAGTCGTCGTTCCAGTCCCTAGCCGGGGCAGGTGCTGACCTGTTGGGTTCTGTAACGACACCCATGCTGTGGTAGAAACGAACCAGCAAACGCCGCTCAACGCATCCGGATCAGCAAGAAACATGTACCGCCTCTCAGAAATGAGCGATGCTCGTCGCAAGACCATCGGCGCGAGCCTGCTGCTCATAGGTTTCCTGGGACTGATCCTCGGGGTCATCTGGATTCACTGGTCTTCCCTGGCGAAGACCGAGATCGTCAACGGTGTCGAGGTCCCCGTCGTCGTCGACTATCTCAACTGGTGGCCGAGAGGCACCCTTTGGAAGGGCTTGGGCTATCTCATCGTCCTCGGCTCCACGACACTCTGTCTTGTCGGCGCCCTCTTCCTCTGGGTCCTCAACCAGAAGATGACCTGGGCCCGAGCAACGACTGCCGCACTCATCGCATGGCTCGCCCTGGTCTTCTACTTCGGGATGGTCCCCTCGGAGTGGCTCAGCTACGCACAGACCGACCTCGACTGGTCTACACAGCGCATCGCCTTCGCCATTCCTCCGGTCCTGGTCCTGGGCAACACCGTCGAGATCAGCTGGGGTGTGATCAAGGATGCGATATCCGGTGGCTATCACATAGTCGGCCTGGGCG
>JBAVPF010000021.1:0-1680 GCA_049692815.1 Acidimicrobiia bacterium | reverse complement strand
GTATCGGGAAACGCGATGAAGTTGAGCACGAGGTTTGCACCTCCGGCGAGCACGCCGGCCCATCCGACGATCCTTCCGAATCGGGGATGTCGCAGCATCGCCAACCCAAAGAGAATGGTGCCCAAGCCGATGTAGATGTCGAAGGCGACGTCCAGTCCCAGGATCACGTTCCACACCCAGTCGACGATCGTTCGAACCGACTGGTCCTCAGTCAGGATCGCGAAATAGTCGTCTCGGTTGTAGGCGACGGTGAGTTGGACGATGATCATCGCGGTCACTAGCGCTCCGGCCACCACATTGGAGAGTGCACCGATCTGTGCCGTCACACTGTTGCGGTGGAGCCTCAGGAGCCGATACAGGCCGATGCTTGCGAGACCGAGAGCAGGGCCGAAAGAGCCGGCGACGATCAACGTGAGCCCGCGCGGCATCTCCACGAAGATCGCCAGCGGATACGTCACGACTGCGACGATGCCTGCAACTAGCCCGACACGAACCCAGGTGCGCACCATCTGTCTATCGACGCTCAGTCGCTCTTGCATCACGCACACCCTCAACGTGTTGTCATGCACGGAGACCGTGAGGGCGGAGTCTATAGAAGACCGTGAGTCCCCCGCGGGTCGGCGCTGATCCAATCAGCAGGATCGTCCGGGCCGGTATCCCACAGTATGCCGAGCTCCACGACGCCCTTGTGACACGAGGTGATTCTCGGCGTCGATGCGTTGCGCCTCATGTGCAGAAATACCAGACCTCACAGCACGGGACAGGGCAACACGAGAGCCGAGACTGTACGAACAGAACCGCACGTCACGGCACCGAATGCGACTGGAAGGACGATCGAGGCGGGACTGTTAATCCATCGTTTGTAAGTTCGAGTCCTACCCGCGGAGCAAGTTGATTCTCATTGCGGCTACTAACAACTCGGGGTCAGCTCGGTTCAATCTCTCGTGAACAATCCGAAGCACTGACCGATCGTCTCTGGACGGTCGACAACCTGCAGGAGAAACGTCGCCAGATCCTCCCGCGAGACCTCCGACTTCACCCTGTCTTCCCGGCTCGTGGCCGTCTGTCCGCTCTCGGGACCGTCGGTCAGCCGCGATGGCCGCACGATCGTCCAGTTCAGCGAGCTTTCGCGCAACGCTCGTTCGGCAAGTTCCTTGTCAGCTAAGTACCGCCGGGTGAACCACGCTCCCATGCGGAGCGGCAGGGGAAGCTCTCTGCGGCTCGCTCCCGCGCCGTCAGAGGACACGAAGACGATGCGATCAACGCCGGACACCTGCATCGCCTCCACGAGCCTCCGTGTCCCAATTGACGCCACCGAATCGACATCTCCGATCGGACTCCCCAAGCAGGAGATCACGGCGTCACAGCCGGAGACGAAGGCCACTAGATCGACGTCGAGAACGTCGCCAACCACAACTTCCACGTTCGGCTGATTCCGAAATGAGACCTTGGCCGGA
Organism: Acidimicrobiia bacterium; assembly: GCA_049692815.1. GTDB lineage: Bacteria > Actinomycetota > Acidimicrobiia > Spongiisociales > ZC4RG35 > JANQRA01. The sequence continues at coordinate 223 of JBAVPF010000021.1, read as the reverse complement.
TCACGCACCAGTGCACGCGCGACATTCCCTGTGGCCCCCACGCGCTCGACCACGAGGCGGCCCGTCCCGCCGGACGCCCCGATCACGCCGATGCGCTTCCATTCCGGTTTCACCAGGACCTCGATTCGCCGACCGGGCTTCGTTGATTGGATCTGGAATCCTACCGATCGAACGGTCCACCCAGCCCTCTGATCTGTCGGGCGACCAGCTCCCTGGGCAAGAA
>JBAVPF010000020.1:0-13328 GCA_049692815.1 Acidimicrobiia bacterium | reverse complement strand
GGGCAAGCTCGCTTCCTGAACGAGGTCGGGCTGGGGGCGGATCCTCTGTAGGCTGCCCCCACTTCAGTCGAAAGGTCGATCATGGCATTGAAGAGCATCGGGCGAACCCACTGGGAGGGCGATCTGTTCAACGGATCAGGTGTCACCAGCCTGGATAGCGGCGCCACCGGCCCGCTACCGGTGACATGGAAGGCGAGGTCCGAGGAGCATGGCTCGGTGACCAGCCCGGAGGAGCTGATCGCCGCAGCCCACGCATCGTGCTACTCGATGGCGTTCTCGAATGCCCTGGCCAAGAACGAGACACCGCCGACCAGCCTCGATGTGCAGGCGACGGCCACCTTCGTCCCTGGCGAGGGAATCACCCTCATGGAATTGGAAGTGGTGGGCAATGTCGATGGCATCGAGGAGGCCGAGTTCCTGGAATTGGCCTCTGTGGCCAAGGACGGGTGCCCGGTGTCGCAGGCGTTGGCGGGAAACGTCGAGATAACCCTCAGCGCCCGACTCGGCTGACCAATCCCAGGCACTTCACGAGCGGGGAGTTTCTCGTGAGACTCCAACGTCTCGGCGCAGCCGAGACGCTCTCGGCGTAGCCGAGACGCTCACTCGCTCTTGCGTTTCCGATAGGCCGCGACGGCCTCGCGTGTCGAGCATGTGTTCGAACAATGACGTCTCGACTTGTTGCGCGAGGTGTCGACGTACACGTCGTTGCACGTGATCGAATCGCAGACACCGAAGCGTTCCACTCCGTGCTCGACGATCACGCTGGCGAGGCCCATTGCGGTTGTGGCACCCAGCCAGCAGACGATGGATGAGTCGGTTGGCTCGAAATGGAGATGAGGTGTCCCGTTGTGCGTGGACACGCGTGGCTTGGCCCCGTATGAGTCGAGGAGATCGTTCACCTTGGCCGCAGCGACGTCTTCGTCATCGGATTCGATGACGTCTCTGAGGGCCGCGCGCAACTCGTGGACTGCAGGCAAGTCGCCACGACTCGGCGGCCCTGCGATCCCTTCCCAGAGATCTCTGTAGCCGTCGACGAAGGCGGTGAGCTGCTCGGGCCCGGCGAGCTCGTCGACGCTCGTCCCCTTGGTGTTCACCAGGGCCACCGCCAGCTCCACCGGCTTGGTCGTGTAATGAGAGAAATTCATTTGACTTGTTACCGCGTCGTGTTACTGTAATGAGTGTAAGTCAGATTGACTCTTACCACAAGAAGTTTCGACAGAACCAGGAGAGGGGTACGCAATGTACGACCTTGCAAAGACGATTCAACAGGACCGAAGGCGTCATGCGTGTGCCCAGAGGATGGCCTCGGAGCAGGCCCACCGCCGCTCCAACTCGTTTGGCCTTCCTCGGGTGATGGCCCACAGACGGGCCCGCACCGAAGTCGTCGGCGGTTGAGGACTCGGGGAAGCCGGTAGCGTCCCTCCTCCATGGCTACCGGCTCACCCGATTCCTCTGAGCACCCCGTCGAGCGTGCGATCCGCTTCGCCATGCAAGCGGGCGAATTCGACGACCTGCCCGGCGAGGGCAAGCCGATCCCAGGGGCGGGGCATGTGGACGATGACCTCTGGTGGGTGCGGGGTTGGCTGCGACGCAACCGCGACGACGATCAGCCAGACAGGCCGAGCAACTCCTGATAGATGAGGAAGTTCTCGGAGTCGAAGCAGACGAACACGATCTGATCCAGCACAGGGCGATCGTTGGCCCAGTTGGTGACTGTCTCCACGGCGGCCTCCGCAGCACCTCTCTTCGGATAGCCGTACACGCCCGTCGAAACGTTGGGGAAGGCCACGGTCCTGCTTCTGGCTTTGGCCGCCAGCTCGAGACTGTTGTAGTAGCAGCGTGCCAGGAGCCGCCTGGCCTCGTTTTCGCCGTGCTCGCCCCAGATCGGTCCGACGGTGTGGATGACATGCCCGGCCGGGAGGTCGCCACCTCCGGTGATCATCGCCTCACCGGTTGGCAGCGGCCCATTCTCGGCCACCCAGGCCTGGCACTCACGGAGAATCGAAGGCCCGCCGGCGCGGTGGATCGCTCCGTCCACGCCGCCACCGCCGGCGAGGCGTGGGTTGGCCGCGTTGACGATGGCATCGACCTCGAGGACGGTTATGTCCCTCTGTATCGCGCTGACGCTCGTCATACGAGAACCGAGGTCCCGGGACCCCCTGATCCGGGACCTCGGTTCAAGCTAGTGAGCCTTTTGCGCCGGTCTCTCGACCACACGCTCGAACTGACTCCTGGTGACTGAGCTGGACAACCCGTCGTCGGCGTTGATGCTCACGTGACCGCAGGATTCGCAGATGACACGTTCGATGCCCGCGTTCTTGACTGTGATCGTGTTCACATGCTCGCACTTGGCGCGAGTGCCCCTGCCCCTCTTGGCAAACACTTCGGATGCCTCCCATGGCCTCTTCGATTCATCTTGATTGTGACGTGATTCTGGTGTTTGCGACATGAGTCCACAGACCCACTCTGAGAGGTCTTTGCTCGCTCTGAGTGATCACCCGAATCGGGAAAACTGCCTCTGGCGTCGCTGCGGACACCCGCTAGCTTGTGGGCAGAGGGAAGTCCTGTTGGGAGGCAGGTTGAAACGGAGGCGTAACATCGTGCCCTGTTCACATCGGGACACGATCACGACCATCACAGCCGGAATCGCGCGTGAGGTCTGTGAGGTGTGCGGTCATATCAGCATTCGCTTCGTCGAGCCGGCCGTGCGTGCAGACTCTCAATGGAGGACCCGTCCCGTCGACTCGGTGATCAATCTGCTCGCCCATCGAAAGCTGTCGGATGACGCCAAGGTGAGGGATTCCCTTCGGTTCCTCAGATGCAGGCTGTGCAGTCAGGCGGCGGTGTACCTGATCCCGTCAGGAGTGGTTTGCGATGAGCACGCCTGGCAGGCGGCCGCACGCATCCGTTGGGAAGACAGCGACCCCTGGGTCCCGATCAAGATCCACGCGACCGACGGTTAGCGGCAGGTCAGCCGAATGTGAGCCATGTCGCCATGGCCGCGCCCAGGAAGAGGATCGGGGCGAACAACATCCGCTCCCATCGCGAGCCGCGCAACAGGCTGAACAGGAACGCCACCCCGAGGAAGGCGGCGACGCTGAACGTGGCCGATCTCATCCATCGATCCGGGATCGGCGATGACGCGATCACTTCCGTCGCCACGGCCAGGACCCATCCCGAGACGAGCAGGAGCACGCCGTAGCCGAGGGATCGCACCCTGAGGGCGGGGTCCAGGAGCCTCGGCCGGCGCCCGGCCCAAACCAACTCGCCGAGACGAACGCCGAACGCGACGACGAAGTGAACGAGTGCCACCCAGGAAAGGAGGGCAGCCGTCACGAGGATTGCCATGTCGTAGGGGAGCGACACCGCCATCAACCTAACTGAAGTTTCGCCGGGTTGAATAGTCTTGAGTCATGAAGCAAATCGTTCATTGGGTGGGTGGCTCACCCGCTCAGGGCTCTTCTACCCAGACTGGGTCGGTGTTCAACCCTGCGACGGGTGAGCAGACCGGTGAGGTGGCTTTCGCCGCTCCGGCCGACGTCGATGCCGCGGTAGGTGCTGCTCGCACGGCGTTCGAGTCGTGGAGGTTCTCGTCGCTGACTCAGCGACAGAACATCATGTTCTCCTTTCGGGAGATGGTCTCGGCGAGACGGCGTGAGCTCGCCGAGGTGTTGACGTCCGAGCACGGCAAGACGATCGACGATGCCTTGGGTGAGGTTCAGCGCGGTCTCGAGGTCATCGAGTTTGCCTGCAACATCGCCCACCTGTTGAAGGGAGACTTCTCCGAGCAGGTCTCGAGCGGAGTGGACACGTACACCATCCGCCAGCCTTTGGGTGTGGTGGTGGGGATAACGCCTTTCAACTTCCCCACGATGGTTCCCATGTGGATGTACCCGATAGCGATCGCCTGCGGGAACACCTTCGTGCTGAAGCCGTCGGAAAAGGATCCGTCGACTTCGATGATCGTCGCCGAGATGTTGTCGGAGGCAGGTCTTCCCGACGGGGTGTTCAACGTGGTTCATGGTGACAAGGTGGCGGTCGATGCCCTGATCACCCATCCCGACGTCGCTGCGATCTCGTTCGTCGGCTCCACGCCGATAGCCCGCTACATCTACGAGACGGGCACCTCGCACGGGAAGAGGGTGCAGGCGCTGGGGGGTGCGAAGAACCACATGATCGTCCTCCCTGATTCAGACATGGACCTGGCGGCCGATGCTGCGGTGAGCGCCGGGTATGGCTCGGCAGGGGAACGGTGCATGGCCATATCGGCGGTGGTGGCGGTCGGTGAGGCGGGCGACCGGCTCGTCGATGGTGTTCAGACCCGGATAGAGAAGCTGAACGTCGGCCCGGGCTACGAACCAGGCGTGGAGATGGGCCCGCTGGTAACGAGTCAACATTTGGACCGGGTGCGTGGCTATGTCGACGCCGGGGAGGCCGAGGGGGCTCTGCTCGTGGCCGACGGGCGCGATCTCGTCGTCGCCGGCCACGAGAACGGATACTTCCTGGGCCCGACGCTCTTCGACATGGTGCGCCCCGAGATGTCCATCTACACCGACGAGATCTTCGGCCCGGTCCTCTCTACGGTCCGTCTCGAGCACTACGAGGAAGCCATCAGGCTGATCAACGAGAATCCCTACGGGAACGGGACGGCGGTGTTCACCAACGACGGTGGGGCCGCACGCAAGTTCCAGCAGGAGATCGAGGTGGGGATGGTCGGCATCAATGTCCCGATACCGGTCCCACTCTCGTTCTACAGCTTCGGCGGGTGGAAGGACTCCATCTTCGGCAGCCACGCCATCTACGGTCCCGAAGGCGTCCACTTCTACACGCGTCAAAAGGTCGTCATCTCCCGTTGGGCCGACCCCGTCCACCGCGGAGTCGACCTCGGTTTCCCCACCCACGGGTAGAGGGAGGCCTGGAGGAACGCCCGGCGCCCCGAGGGGAGGCGTGATAGTGGACCAATTGCCCTATACGGGCCGGACAGGTCCGACTACAGACGGGGAGGAGTAGGTTCAGGCCCGTCCATTCGAGGAAGCGAGGCGTCCATGGAGCAGGAAAAGGACGTGTCACTGTCGATTCATCTCGTCGAGGACGAGACCGACACAGTGGCCACTGCGATACTCGATCTCCGGGGAGATCACTTCGAGGCGAAAGGCAAGGCGCGCCGCAACCCGATCGACCCACTCAAGCCGCTCATAGGCGAGGAGTTGGCGATCGCGCGCGCCCTGCGTTCCCTGGAGAGTCAGATCACCGAGACCGCAGAAGAGAAGATCGAGAAGTTCCTGGTTCAGGGAAGTTGAACCAGGGTTACGCGAGCCCGGCCCGCGCGTTGTCGGCCCGGCCGGTGACACTCGCCTGGCTGGTGGCCGTCGGTGTCGACCTCTTCTTCAACGCCGGGCTCTTCTCCGGTCTCTTCGATCAGGCGAGAGAGCCCGGCTTGCTCGGTGACGACTCCCTCTTCCGGCGAATCCCGGTCGCCTATCTCGGATTGCTGGTGGGTGTGATCGCCCTGGCGTGGGTCGTCGACCGTTCAGGACGGCGGGACGCCGTTTCCGGGGCGGTGATCGGCTCCGGGTTCGGTGTGATTGCGGCGCTGCTCGGGATCGTCTCCCTCTGGACGGCCATCGAGATGACCGGTGCCTTCGTGGCAGCGGGTGCATTCGTGCAAGTCGTGGAGTTCGCCGCTGCCGGAGCCGTGCTCGGAGCCTGGAGGGGCGACGCAGGCCGCCGTCGGGTGACCCGCTCGGCGATCCTGGCCGCACTGCTGGCGGCAATTGCGGGGATCGTCATCCAGAATCTGATGGGAGGGGGCTGAGCCAGCTCGACCAGGCTCGCCGGGCGAGGCCCAATCTCGCCCGGCCAATGGAGGAAGCAAGAACGGACGCCCACGTTGGAGGAGCCCGCCTCTCGGCCAGATCCACGTCTGGACAACTTCGATGAGTGCGTCCAGGTGGTGCTCGACAACGGCTCGACCCTCGGTGAGGGCCACCAGCAATGGCAGCTCAACGAGATCCTCGGCCTCATCTTCCCGGCCACGAACGGCTCGGGGTGATGAACGACGCCCTCTGGAATCAGACCGTCGATGTCGCCACCGGCCGGATCCCCGAGTTGGCCGGGGTGGAGGTCTCCGCGGACGCCTACCGCACCGACCTGGCTCAGGCTGCGGTGGACAACCTGAGTGACATGGACACCAGCGGCCACGGCTACAGCCACCGCTCCATCGACTTGCGGGAAGGCGGCGAGTAGCGGGACACGGCCCAGCAGGCCCGCCTTGCCGGGGTGGACCGGCGTCACCTGCGACGAGTAGGTTTCTGCATCCGAGCTGACCGCATCCAGAGGAGGACTTCGATGCCAAACATCGTGCGTGCCGCCCTCGTCCAGACCGCGTGGACGGGCGACAAGGAGTCGATGGTCGAGAAGAACGTCAAGTACGCCTATGACGCCGCCGAGCAGGGCGCCCGCGTGATGTGCTTCCAGGAGCTGTTCAACGCCCCGTATTTCTGCCAGGTGCAGGACGACGAGCACAAGGACACCGCAGAGCCCGTGCCCGACGGGCCGACCGTGCAGAGGATGATCCAGGTCGCCAAGGAGACCGGGATGGTGCTGGTGGTCCCGGTCTACGAGAAGGAAGACGACGGGTTTCTCTACAACACCGCGGCAGTCGTCGATGCAGACGGGGCCTATCTCGGGAAGTATCGCAAGACCCACATACCCCACGTCAACGGTTTCTGGGAGAAGTTCTACTTCCGGCCCGGCAACATGGGGTACCCGGTGTTCGACACCGCGGTGGGCCGTGTCGGCGTATATATCTGCTACGACCGGCACTTCCCCGAAGGGTGGCGCGCCCTCGGCCTGGGCGGGGCCAAGATCGTCTTCAACCCTTCTGCCACCAGCCGCGGGCTGTCCATGTACCTGTGGAACCTCGAGCAGCCCGCCGCCGCGGTCGCCAACGAGTATTTCATCGGGGCCATCAACCGGGTCGGCAAAGAGGAGTTCGGTGACAACGACTTCTACGGCTCCTCCTACTTCGTGGACCCCCGCGGACAGCTGATCGGCGACTCCGCCTCGGACACCGACGAAGAGGTCGTGGTCCGGGACCTCGATCTCGACATGGTGGACGACGTGCGAAAGGTCTGGGCGTTCTACAGGGACCGTCGCCCCGACGCGTACGACAGCCTCGTGGCGCCTTAGGCCTCGGGATGGGCAAGCACGCCGATCTCCTCGCCCGGCACAAGGAGGTGCTCCCCTCCTGGATGGCGCTCTACTACGAAGACCCGATATCGCTCGTCGACGGTGACGGGCGCCGGGTCACCGACGCCGAGGGGAACGAGTACCTCGACTTCTTCGGCGGGATCCTCACCACGATGTCCGGCTACCGGATCCCCGAGGTGGTGGCGGCCATCAAGCGGCAGGCCGACCGGATGCTCCACACCTCCACTCTGTACCTGATCGAGTCGCAGATAGAGCTGGCAGAGAAGATCGCCGGCCTGTCGGGGATACCCGAAGCCAAGGTGTTCTTCACCAATTCGGGTACCGAGGCCAATGATGCAGCCCTGATGCTGGCAACCCAGTACCGCCGGTCGAACCAGATCCTGGCGATAAGAGGCTCGTACCACGGGAAGTCGCACTCCACCGTCGCCATCACCGGCCAGAAGGCGTGGTCGGCCACCAGCTTCTCGCCTTTCAGTGTGAGCTACGTACACGGCGGCTACAAACTGCGCAGTCCCTTCGGGCATCTGCCGGACGACGAGTTCACCGCGGCGTGCGTCGACGACTTGAGGGACGTGCTCTCGATCGCGACGGCCGGTGACGTGGCCGCAATGATCGCCGAGCCCATCCAGGGCGTCGGTGGGTTCGTCACCCCTCCCGATGGCTTCTTCGGGGCGATGAAGGAGGTGCTCGACGAATACGGGATCCTCTTCATCAGCGATGAGGTTCAGACTGGCTGGGGCCGGACCGGCGACCATTTCTGGGGCTACCAGGCTCACGGCATCACGCCGGAAATGCTCACGTTCGCCAAGGGGCTCGGAAACGGGCTCGCCATGGCGGGACTGGTGGCCCGGGCAGAGGTGATGGACGCGTTGGCCGCCAACTCGATATCGACGTTCGGCGGCAACCCCCTTGCTACGGCAGGTGCGCTGGCCAACCTCGAATACGTTCTGGAGCACGATCTCCAGACCAACGCCCTCAAGATGGGCAACCAGTTGAAGAACGGCATACACCACATCGCGGACGACGCCCCCGAGATCGTCGAGGTGAGGGGCAAGGGCCTGATGGTGGGCGTCGAGTTCGGACAGGCCGACGGCTCGCCGGATCCGGGTCTCACGGCTCGGGTCATGGAGAGGGCCAAGGCCGGAGGGCTCCTCATCGGCAAAGGTGGTCTCTACGGGAACACCCTCCGCATCGCCCCGCCGTTGTCGGTCACCGAAGATGAGGTCGACGAGGGCCTTGAGAAGCTGAGGACGGCCATCGACGAGGCTCGAAAGGAGTAGGCATGACGAAGACGCTCATCAAGGGTGGCACGGTGGTCACCGCCATAGACCAGATGGAAGCCGACGTCTTGATCGACGGCGGCAAGGTGGTGGCCCTCCTCGGGCGGGAGCACACCGTCGAGCCGGATGAAGTCGTCGACGCGACCGGGAAGCTGGTCATCCCCGGGGGTATCGACGTCCACACCCACATGGAGTTGCCATTCGGAGGGACTTTCGCCGCCGACACCTTCGAGACGGGCACCAGGGCGGCAGCCTGGGGCGGGACCACGACCATCATCGACTTCGCCGTGCAGACGGTGGGGCAGTCGGCGATGGACGGTTGGGAGGCCTGGATGGAGAAGGCGAGGGGCAATTGCGCCATCGACTACGGCTTTCACATGATCACGGGGGACATCAACGATCAGACGCTGAAGGAAATGGAGCTCCTGGTCCGCGAGGGGGTGACCAGCTTCAAGATGTTCATGGCTTATCCGGGTGTCTTCTACTCCGACGACGGCCAGATCGTCCGCGCCATGCAGAAGGCGGCCGAGGATGGAGCCACCATCTGCATGCACGCCGAGAACGGCATCGCCATCGACGTCTTCGTCGAACAGGCCCTGGAGCGGGGTGAGACCGACCCCATGTATCACGGGATCGTTCGCAAGTCGATCCTGGAGGGGGAGGCCACCCATCGGGCGATCAAGCTCGCCGAGCTCACCGGCGCCCAGCTCTACATCGTCCATCTGTCGGCCCAGGAGGCGCTCGACGAGGTCATCGCAGCCAGGGATGCCGGTCTCCAGGTGTTCGCCGAGACTTGCCCCCAATATCTCTTCCTCTCCCTGGAGAACCTGGGGAACGGGTTCGACGGGGCCAAATACGTCTGCTCCCCACCGTTGCGGGACAGGGCAGCCGGTCATCAGGAGAGGCTGTGGCGGGGTCTGCGCACCAACGACCTACAGGTGGTGTCCACCGACCATTGCCCCTTCTGCATGGGTGACCATCACACCTTCGGCACCCAGAAGCAGCTCGGGCAGGGTGACTTCTCCAAGATCCCCAACGGGATGCCCGGTGTCGAGCCCCGCATGGAGCTGCTCTACAGCGGTGGGGTGGAGGATGGTCGTATCGGCCTGAATCGGTTCGTCGAGATCAGCTCGACGACACCGGCGAAGATGTTCGGCCTCTATCCGGAGAAGGGCACGATCGCGGTGGGGTCGGATGCGGACATCGTCGTCTTCGACCCGGGTGCAACTCATGTCCTCTCCGTGGACGGCCATCACATGGATGTCGACTATTCGGCGTATGAAGGATGGGAGATGACGGGCAAGGTCGACACCGTCTTGTCCAAGGGCAAGGTGATCATCTCCGACAACGCCTACCACGGCTCACCGGGCGACGGCGAGTATCTGGTGAGGGGTCTGAGCCAGTACACCAATTGAGAGGTGCGCGGATGCCGTCTGATATCGGCGCGAAGGCCTTAGGTTTTCTGTAATCATGGATTTCGGCGTCGTATTTCAGACCAATCCACCCGCGCGAAGGGTCATCGAACTGACACGGATGGCAGAGGAGCTCGGCTTCTCCCATGGCTGGACGTTCGACAGCCACGTGTTGTGGCAGGAGCCCTTCGTGCTCTTTTCATTGATGCTCGAGGCGACGGAGAAGATGATCGTCGGGCCGATGGTCACCAATCCGAGGACGAGGGATTGGACGGTGCTCGCCTCCATGTTCGCCACACTCAACGAGCTTTACGGGCCCCGGACCATCTGTGGGATGGGTCGTGGCGATTCGGCCGTCCGCTACACCGGCTCCAAGCCGACGACGATCGACTCGATGATCGACTCCATGGCCATGATCAAGAGCCTCGTGGCCGGGGAGGAAGTCGAGCTACGCGGCACGAGTTTCTCCTTACCCTGGATCGAGCAGGGTTGGGACCTCCCAATGTGGGCGGCGGGCTACGGTCCCCGGGCACTCGCCATGGCCGGGGAGCATGCCGACGGGTTCATCCTCCAGCTCGCCGATCCGCAAATCCTGGAGTGGACCATGGGGGCGGTCCACGACGCAGCCCGCGATGCGGGGCGCGACCCGGGAGACCTCGACATCTGCGTTGTGGCGCCCGCCTACGTGGGCGACGACATCGCCCACCAGCGTGATGAGCTCCGGTGGTTCGGAGGGATGGTGGGCAACCACGTAGCCGATCTCGTCACCCGATATGGGGAGGACGAGTCGAAGGTCCCCAAGGCCCTCTCCGACTACATCGCGGCTCGTGAGGGTTATGACTACGACCATCACGGGCGTGCCGGGAATCCGTCCACCGACTTCGTGCCCGACGAGATCATCGATCGCTTTTGCGTCCTGGGCTCGGCGGACGACCATGTGGCGAAACTCTCGATGCTCCGGGACATGGGTGTCGACCAGTTCGGCATCTACCTCATGCACGACGACCAGGAGGGCACGTTGCGTGCTTATGGCGAGGAGATCATCCCGGCCCTGAACGGTTGAACGGCTACCCGGCGATCAACCCGGCGTGGATGTAGAGGATGGGGCGCCCGTCTCTGACCTCGAGGGCCATCCATCCACCGAACCAGGTCAGATGGGCACCGCCCGGTCCCCGATAGCCCAGCTCTCCGAAGTCGGGCTCGCCCGGGTATGGGGCTCGGCCGAACGGGAAACCGGGGTCCTCGCTCAAGCCCTCGAACTCATCCCAGTACTCCTCCGATGGGTCGACGTGGATCCACGTGTCGACCGCGGTGTTGAAGTCTGCCAGGAGCCGGCCAAAGGCGTCTCCGTCACCGACGATGACGTACTCGCCGAAGATCGGCATGATCACCACGGTCGTGCCGTGGTCGAATTCGAGCGTTTGGTCGAGGAACGGCCCGTCGGGAAGGGTGGTGACCTCGTCGTCGAGCCACCACTCGGGGCACATCCCGGGGTTGTCCGAGCAACTCAACCATCTGGCTATCTGAAGCTCATAGGAATGTGAGGTTGCCGATTGTGGCCAATCCTGGACGTATTGGCCACCGTTCATGTTCCACGCCTTGTAGAAGCCGTCCACGGGCCAGCCGGCGTCCGGCAGCGGATCGTCGGGAGAGGGAGGAGCTACGTCTCCACCGTCGCAGCAGCCCGGGATCAGCCCGGGCCAGGCAGTTGATGAGCGTGCCCAATCGATCGGCTCGGGATACTCCGCCAGCTCGGTGACGCGACCGCCATTCACGAACAGCCAGAAGGGCAGGGTGTCGGGAAGGCCGGGAGCATTGGCCGCTGGGGCCGTGTCACCCGACCAATCGGAGAAGGTCCCCGTCCCTGTGGTCAGAGAGACGCCGGCATCTTCGAGCACGGGGATGGTCCGAATCCGGCTGGAGTCGTTGCTGGCGGCCGGGTCGAGACGGCCGGGCCAGAGGCAGGCGAGATCGAAGTCGATCGAGCCGTCGCTCGAACCGGTGACCCAGCCAAACCAGATCCCGTCAGGGAGCGAATCGGTGCCGGGGGAGCATCCCGAGCCCAGGGCACCGCTCACGCCAAGCGAAACAGCTGGATTCGGGCCGTAGCGCTCCACAGTCCATGGGCCGGTTGCCACCACGGAGGTCGTGGTCGTTGCCACGGTGGTGGTAGTGGTTGGAGGGGTGGTCGTAGATAGAGCTGGCCTCGTGGTCGTGGTGGGCGGCTGAATCGACGTTGTGGCCGAGCCGCCTGTACCGCCACAAGCCGTCAGAAGAAGAGAGACAACTCCGGCGAGAACGCCCAGCCGTCGCATGGCACACCTCCAGTGCCCCACACGGATACGACCCGATCATCGATCGCCCGGGCCCGTCTTGCTAGAGGAGTAGGGCCCGTGGCATGCGTCACTGGATCCGGGCAGTCGTTCTCTAGCCTGAGAGGATGTCGAGACGCTTCCGCCTCGTCGATGTGTTCGGCGAGAGGTCCCTCCAGGGCAATCCCCTGGCAGTTGTGATCGATTCTGACGGGTTGTCGACCGATGAGATGTTGGAGATCACACGCTGGCTGGGATTCTCGGAGACAACGTTCCTGGGTCCGCCCGAAACTCCAGATGCCGACTATCGAGTCCGCATCTTCACCCTCGCCGGTGAGCTGCCCTTCGCCGGGCATCCCACGCTGGGCACCTGTCACGTATGGGCCGACCTGTCTGCCGACGAGCCGCCCGAGATGACACAAGAGTGCGGGGCGGGCCTGGTGCGTTTGCGTCGTCGAGACGGTTTACTCAGCTTCGAGGCGCCACCCCTGATCCGCCAAGGCCCGGTCGACGAGGATGACCTGGCCAGGTTCACTGCCGTGCTCGGCATCGACCGCTCGGCCGTCGTCTCTGCGTCATGGGTCGACAACGGCCCCGGATGGGTCGGACTTCTCCTGGGGGATGCCGACGCCGTTCTCGCCCTGGAGCCGGACGTCTCCCGGGACACCGGCGAGGGTCCGCTCGACATCGGTGTGGTGGGCAAGTATCCGGCTGGGTCGGGCCGCGCCGTCGAAGTGAGGGGATTCTTCTCAGACGATATGGGGCATTTGCGTGAGGATCCGGTCACGGGGAGCCTCAATGCCTCGCTGGCCCAATGGCTGGTCGGCGAGGGGATCCTGCCCGGCTCCTATGTGGCTGGCCAGGGGACGCGAGTGGGAAGACGGGGCAGGGTGGTCGTGGAGACCGACGACGTCGGTGGCATCTGGATCGGTGGCCGGGTCTCCGACGTGGTGACCGGTCACATCTAGGTGGTCAGTACGCCACTCCGACGGCGGCGGCATAGATGGCGATCATCACCAACAGCAGCACGTAACCGAATTCGCCTCGTTTACCGAAGTCCTCGTTGATCTTCGTCGCTGTCAGGGCGATCGCGACCAGGAAGAGAACAGTTC
>JBAVPF010000019.1:0-7327 GCA_049692815.1 Acidimicrobiia bacterium | reverse complement strand
GTTGAAGATGTCCGATGGAGGCAGCTGGAACCTCTCCTCTCTCCCCAAGAACCTCGAGGTCGTCGAGGCGGCCGGCCGCACACTCCGCAACGTCCACTCCGCCCAGGCGGACATCACCAACCTGGTGGTCGGCATCGACAGTGACTACGTGAAGAGCCACTACCGCTCAACCATCGAGCGTTTGGGCCGCTTCCGTCGGCGGTTCGGCATGCAACAGGTCGTGTTGGACCGGGCGTTGGACATCGAGCCTCCTCTGGCAACCGACCCGGTGCCCTCCCACACGAGACCGACACCGTCGAAGTTCGTCGTCAGTGAGGACGGCGACGTGACGCTGGTCGGATGGGAGTGGGCCACGCTGGGACCACCGGAATGGGACCTGACACTCGCGGTCTGGCAGTTCGCGGTGAATCACGGTGAGGACGCGGCTGCGGCATTTCGCAAGGGCTACGCCGCCGAGCTGCCCGAGAGCCGTTACCGCTCCTGGGTCGCCTACCACTCGGCGATGATGATGCTCGACGCAGCAGAGATCCGTCAGGGTCGTCTCGGTGACCTCCATTACCTGGTCACCGATCTCACCGAAGCCGTGATGGGGAGCTAGGCACCCGAAATCCACGAGTTTTCCACAGGTCTCACTTAGCCTGACCTGCGCTCTCGGCAAGGAGTGACGGATATGTGGGAGACTCTGGTGGTGGTGGCGGCGACAACGGGCTTGTTCGTCCTGGCCAAGGGGTTTGGTGGGGACGAGAAGGTGGGCCGGCCGCACGCAGTGGCGGCGAGAGGCGATGGCCTCGGCGAGGACCTCCCCTGCCCTTGGTGCTACGCCCCGACCCACGAGAGTGACCGTCGCTGCGCCGGATGTGGTCGCACTTTCGGCTGATACCCGCTTCCCAATGCTCATGGGACGGTGTTTCGTCCCTACGACGTCTGATAACGCGCCATGTCATGAAGCGGTAGTCGTTCGGTAAACCGGCCGTAACATGTGACCCACCGATATGGTGAGTCTGTGAGCAGGGTAGGTCTGGTCCTGGGCGGGGGTGGGATCACCGGTGCCGCATACGAGATCGCGGCGCTGATGTCGATCCGGATAGCCACCAACTGGGATCCCAACGAAGCGGACGTCGTCGTTGGCACCTCGTCAGGGGCCTTTGTTTCGGCCCTCGTGCGAAGTGACGCCCTGACCCTGGACTCACTCGTCCTCCCCCACGATGACCGGGCGGACGTAGCCGAGCGCATCAGGAGCCATGTGTACACCCGCGGTGACGGTGTCGGCGTGGGCGAATGGCTTCGCTACGGGATAGTCCCGGGTGTGCGAAAACCCGGTTTGACGATGTTTCTCGGCTCGCCTGCCCCGTACTCGGCATCTGGCATCGCTGATTGGCTCACCACTCACATCGGTGGCCCGGCGGCCGCCTCATGGCCGACGGAGGCGACCGCGATCGTGGCCTACGACATCCGCAAAGGGGCCCGCGCCGCCTTCGGGACCGACGAGGCGCCTGATGTCAGCATCGCAGACGCGGTGGCGGCATCGTCGGCGGTCCCCCTCATCTTCAGGCCCTATCCGATCGGTGACGACCTCTATGTGGACGGTGGCGTGTCATCGGGCACACATGCCGATGTCGTGCTGGGTCACGACGAGCCACTCGACCTGGTGCTGATCGTGGCTCCCATGGCGGCGGAGGTCAACCGGCACCGGGCCCTGTTCCACGAGAAGATGTTCGATCGTGTCGGCATCCGATCCTTGACGCATGAAGTCGAGATGATCAGGGAGGTCTGGCCGGACTGTGATGTGGTCACCTTGAGCCCGTCGCCGTCCGTGCAGAACGCGATGCGACCCAACCCGATGGATACCTCGAAAGCCGTTGCCACGTTCATGAGGACTCTGATCTCGATGAAGCGCACGCTGGCCAGATCGGACGTGTGGAGCCGGCTCTCCCGTCACCTCGGTGCGACGAAGCTCAGTCGGTCGGCTGCAGCACGCTGACTTCCTGGCGCGTCGACGCCAACCGAGCCACGACGTAGACCAGGGCCATTCCCACCAGAGCGGCGATGACGACTTGGACGAGGTCGTCACCCGGCGCCGCCAAGGCCGACGAGTCGACTCCGTTTGGCCATGGCCACAGGATCCGCGTGGAGCCGGCCATCAATCCGACCAGCCCGGCGAGTACCACGTCATGGTGGCGGGCCAAAGCCCAGCCCAACACCTGGGAGAAGAGGGCGAGACCCACCACCGCACCCAAGGCGAACACAGCGACGGCAGACAGTTCACGATCGTTGACCGCACCGAGGATCGCCTGGTACATGCCAACCAGGAGGAGTATGAGCGACCCGGATATCCCGGGGAGGATCATGGCGCAAATCGCGAGCGCCCCGGCGCCGAAGAAGATGACGAGGGACGGGTCGGTGACAGCGACGTCCTCCCCGAGACCGAGGGCCGCAAAGAGAGCCAACCCGACGACGGCTGCGATCACGTAGTGCCTGGGGGCCGGCTCCTTGACCAGCCGCCAGGCGATCAGGACCGACCCGACCACCAACCCGAGGAATCCCCCGGCCATCAGTGTTGCATTCACCTCGAGCTGATGTTCGATGACCCGGGCCAGCGTGAGTATCGCCAGACCTATCCCGACCAGCAGTGGGACGAGAAGACTCCACTCGACATTGCGAAGATGACCTCCGGAGCGGGACATTCGGCCGGTGATGGCGGCACCTATGGCCGAGCTGCCCTCCCTTATGGAGGCGACGAGCCTCTCATAGACGCCTATCACCAGTGCGATGGTCCCACCGGAGACGCCAGGGACGAGATCCGCTGCTCCCATGCAGAACCCACCCACCACGGATCGGAGCAGCTGTGTCACGCGGGTCGAGTATGGCCCCGCTCGGTGCTCACACCAAGGACCGCTCGACGTCGCCCGGTGAGACGTTTCCACCGGAGAGCACGGTGAGAACCCTGGAGCCCTCCGGCGGAGAGAAGGCGCCGGCGGCGAGCACGGCGACTGTTGTGGCGGCCGCCGGCTCGACCGCCAGCCGAAACTCGTCCCACAACCAGCTTTGTGCATCGACGATCGCGGAGTCGGGCACGACGGCTGAGTGGTTGATCCATTTTCGGGCGAGCCACGCATGGTCACCGACCGACCGCGCTCCCAGCGAAGACGCCGCCACACCACTCACATCGACCTCGACTTGGCGGCCCGCTGCCAGAGAGGCATTGAGACTCCGGCACGTCTCCGGCTCGGCTGCGACGACGGTCACCTCGTCGCGAACCCAACTGGCGATCCCTCCGATCAGCCCACCACCACCCACGGCGACCACTACATGATCGACCGAGCACTCTTCGGTGACTTCCTTGCCGATGGTGCCCTGGCCGGCGACAACGGCACGCTGGTCGTAGGCATGGGCCACGAAGGCTCCCTTGGCATGAGCGAACTCCCGGGACGCCGACAAGGCTTCGTCGTAGAAGCCTGGGATCACATTCACCTCCGCTCCCAACGCCGAGATTCGATCGATCTTGGCCCGAGGCGACGTGGCGGGGACGAAGATCGTGGCCCGGTGACCCAATGTGGCTGCAGCGTGAGCGACGGCGATGCCGAAATTCCCGCCGGAGGCGGCCACGACCCCGGTGTCCGGGATGTCCGTCGACGTGAGGAGGGAGAAGGCCCCGCGCGGCTTGAACGATCCGGTCACCTGGAGGTGCTCGAGTTTGAGGACAAGGTCGAATTTGGTGGACAGTGCGTGACCGGCGTCCAGGAGCGGTGTCCGTCTGACCAGGCCTCGAATCCGGCGTGAGGCCTCCCCGATCTCGTCCCGGCTGATCTCCTCGGCCATCTCAGACGATGTGTCTCTTGCTGGCCCAGCGGGCCAACTCGTGTCGATTGGAGAGTTGGAGCTTGCGAAGTACCGACGAGACATGTGTCTCCACCGTCTTGATCGAGATGTTGAGCTTGCGGGCCACCTGCTTGTAGGCGAACCCCCTGGCGATGAGTCGCAGGACGTCTTTCTCCCGCGATGTGAGCTGGTCCAATTCCGGGTCATCATCGGATGGGATGGCACCCGCGAACGCGTCGAGGACGAACCCCGCGAGCCGGGGAGAGAACACGGCATCGCCGGCGTTGACCCTGATGATCGCCTCTGATAGCTCGCCGGGGTCGATCGTCTTGGTCACATATCCCCTGGCCCCTGCGCGAATCATGGCGATCACGTCCTCGGCGCTGTCGGAGACGGACAGTGCGAGAAACTTCACGTCGGGATTGGTCTCGGTCACCGCTTCGACCACGGCTATGCCCCCGCCTTCCGGCATGTGCACGTCGACCAGGACGACGTCGGGGTTGTAACCGCGGATCTGTTCGATCGCGGTGTCAACGTCGTATCCGGAGCCCACGATGCGGAACTCCTCCGAGAGCTCGGCCCTCACTCCGGAGAGGAAGAGCCGGTGGTCGTCGACGAGGTAGACCGAGATGCTCACAGTGGCATCCTCAGGATGACCTCGGTGCCCTCACCGGCCACGGTCTCGATTCTGGCCTCGCCCCCCGCCTTCTCCATCCTGGCTTCGATCGACTCGGCTATTCCCTTGCGATGTCGGGGGACGGACGCTCGGTCGAAGCCTGCTCCCTGATCGGTGACTATCACGTCGATGGCGGAGTCGTCGACTTCGAGGTAGAGGGACATCCGGTCGGCTCCGGAGTGCTTGGCGGCATTGACCAACGCCTCGGAGGCCGCGGCGACGAGAGCCTTGCTCCTCTCATCGATTGGATGATCTCCGACCGTGACGACATCGATGGGGACCTGGAAGTCCCCTTCGATCCGCGACGCGGTCTGTTTCAAGGCTGTCGACAACAGATCGACACCATCGAGGGGTGCAGTACCGAACAGCCAGTCCCGCAGCTCCGACTCTTGATGGCGGGCGAGCATCGCCATCCGCTGAGGATCGTCGCTTCTCTGTATCAATGCGAGTGTCTGAAGAACCGAATCGTGGAGATGGGCCGCGACCTCTGCTCGCTCCTCCTGACGAATCCTCTCGTTGCGCTCGTTGCCGAGATCGTTCAGGAGCCTCCTCACCCAAGGGCCGAAGGCGATCAAAATGCCCAGCCCGGTGAGAAACACGGCGAGGAAGACGATGCCGAATTCGAAGATACGGCCAACCGACAGGGAGAAAGTCACGATGCCGCCAACGAGGAGCACTCCACCGATGAGTAACCGTGTCCGGCTCACGCTGTCCACGCCGGGGCTCATCAGCGCGGCGAAAGGCCCCGGGCTCGAAGGGTCGGTGATTGCAGCCACCCCGAAGGAGAGCGCTGCGGCCGTGATGACGATGGCGGTGTTCGGCCACATGCCTATGGCACCCATCATGAGGAGCAGGCCGCCGAAGGCCATGCCCAGACCCACTGCCCGTCGTGACTCCACCTGCTCGACGTCGATATCCGCCACGCGGTCGAAGCTGAGCAGCCAAGCCAGCAGATAGAGGATGCCTCCCACTCCCCAAACCGTCAGGAGAGTCAGGAACGCTGCCCTGACGTAGCCGTCCCTGACACCGAGGGTGTCGGCGATCCCGCCGGCGACGCCGGCCAGCACCCGATTGGATCTCCGCCTGTGGAATGTCATCGTCCTGAGACTCGTCGTGGCTGCCACTCGTGCAGATGATGCCCACAATCCGTCGCGACCACAATGAGGGACCACCCTGATGAGCCTCAGGGTCGGATCAGGGGCGTCACCGATACCAACGAACGGTGATCTCTGGCCAAATGGTGCCATGGAAACCACTGATACGACCGTGACGGATTCGTCCGAACGGGAACAGCGGTCCCGGCACCTCGTCCGCCCACTGAAGGGTCGGATGATCGCCGGAGTCGCCAAAGGAGTTGCCGACAACTTCGGCATCTCAGACTGGATACCGAGGATCTTCTTCGTCGTCACCGCGTTCATGGGTGGCTTCGGAATAGTTCTCTACGCGGCAGGGTGGGCGTTCATACGATCCGAGGACGAGACTCGATCCCCTGCGGAGAAGTTCTTCACGGGAGCGTCTGGCGCCAGATCGTGGATCGGGGTGGCCCTGATCGCCCTGGCAGCGGTGATCGTCCTGGACAACTTCACCATCCTCTCCGGTGATGTCGTCTGGGCAGCGGCGCTGCTGGTGGTCGGGCTTCTCCTCTATCTCGGGTACCTGCCTGGGCACTCCCAAGGTGAGAAGCGCGGCGAAGCCACCCCAGAGTCAAAGGAGGGAGTTCAACATATGACCACCACTGACACACTCGTCCCCACCGGAGACGACATCACCACCGGCGACTCCCCCGCCGGTGGTGCTGCGAACCCTCCCCCCAAGCCGACGCCGACTCCACCTGCGTTGCCCCCAACGCCGAGACGTGAGCCGTCGATCCTCGGGCGCCTCACCATCGGGGCGATGTTGCTCGGCATGGGCGTGCTCGCCGTCCTCGACAACATCGATCCATTGCCGATCACCGCGGAGCCGCGTCACTACCTGGCCCTGGCGGTGACGATCCTCGGGGTCGGGCTCCTGGTCGGCTCGGTGGCGGGCAGGGCACGGTGGCTCATCATCCTCGGTGCGATCCTCGTCCCGACTCTGATGT
Source organism: Acidimicrobiia bacterium (assembly GCA_049692815.1). Taxonomy (GTDB): domain Bacteria; phylum Actinomycetota; class Acidimicrobiia; order Spongiisociales; family ZC4RG35; genus JANQRA01. The sequence continues at coordinate 752 of JBAVPF010000019.1, read as the reverse complement.
TCTCGCCGGCCTTCGAATACGAGTGGACCACAGATTCGCTCGACCAGGTCATCAGGCCGATCACGTTCGCCGATCTGGACGGCGGCTACAGCGCCGACATCGGCCAGATGCGGATCGACCTGACCGATCTGGACTGGAACGGCCAGGTCATCGATCTGGCCGCAGATCTCGACATCGGGCAGCTCACCATCCTGGTTCCGGACGAGGTCGGCCTGTACGGCACTGCCGAGGTGAACATCGGCGCAGTGCACGACCGGACCCTGGGTCAGGACCGGGTTAGCGCAGGGTTGGGCAGACACGTGGTCGATTTCAACGACCCAGGGCCCGCCGGCGAGATTCACCTCGATGCTCACGTGGACATCGGCGACCTCGAGATCATCACCCGATAGGAGGGACCATGAAGACACACAGATTCGACACACTCTCGTTCGTCTCGGGGTTGGTGGCGGTGGCCATCGGGCTGCTGTTCCTGCTCCCGAGTCAGCCGGGCGACATCTTCGACTTCATAGGCGAAGCAGGAGGCTGGCTGTTGCCCGTCTTCTTCCTCACAATCGGCGTCGCCGTCCTGGTGCCGCCCCTGCTGAGGAAGCGTGGCGACGAGGAGAGTGAAGACGTCTAGACGGCAGGCCGGCGGAAGGTCCGATACAGCGAGCGAAGCGCGACGAACAGCACCAGGAAGCCGAATACGAGCGAGAGGGTGCGTGCCTCGACTCCAAGGGCGAGTCGCGAGCCGATGAGCGAACCGACCACCC
>JBAVPF010000018.1:0-2978 GCA_049692815.1 Acidimicrobiia bacterium | reverse complement strand
GTCATCGCCGTGGCGGCCGGCGCCGGTGCGGGCATGCTCGGCCGGCCTTCCCAGGCACCTCCGGAGGTGGTCGATCGATCGGAGATGACCGAGGTCGAGGGTCTGGTCAGCATCCACGTCTCGGGTTGGGTGGTATCGCCAGGGGTGGTGACCGTGGCGGAGGGTGCCATCGTGGCCGAGGCCATAGAGGCGGCGGGAGGGCTGCGGCTCGGAGCGCGACCGGAGACCCTCAACCTGGCGGACGTTGTCGGCCCTGGTGATCAGGTGGTCGTTCCTGGCCCGGAGACGGAACCGTCGCCGGACGGGCAGGCAGGCGGAGGGTTGCTCTCCTTGAACACTGCCACCGAGACGGAGTTGGAGGGCCTCCCTGGCGTTGGCCCTGTTCTCGCACAACGGATAGTCGCTTACAGGGAGCAGAACGGCCGTTTCGAGGATGTCGAAGACCTCCTGGAAGTGCCTGGAGTCGGAGAACAGAAACTGGCTTCGATCCGCGATCTCGTGCGGCCTTGAGGCATCCCGCGATCCCACCACGGGTCTCCTGGCCGTGGATCCTGGGGGCGGCAGCGGTTTGGCTGGTCATGGCGATCGGCGGTACTCCGGACGTGCCAACCGCACAAGAAGGGGCGTTCAGCGGCACGGTGAGGCTGGACACCGAGCTACACGAGGGGCGCTACGGATCGTGGGCGATCGGAACCTCACCATCGGGCAGGCTGCTGGTGGAGGTCGAGGCAGAGGCCTCACGGGGGGATTTCATCGAGGTGACCGGGACGATCAGCGCCGAGCCGGGACGTGCCGCCGGGAAGGCATACGGGGGCGTGTTGACCGTCAGGACGCTGCGCGGGGTCACGCCGAGCCCCTTCCTGGCCCATCGGGCTGGGCGCTGGGTACGGGAGAGGGTCATCCGCGCTCTCCGGCCATACGACGACGCTCGAGCGCTTCTCGCCGGATTCCTGATAGGTGACGTTTCGAGGATTTCCGAGCTGGACATCGAGGCGATGAGACGGAGCGGTCTGGCGCACTTCGTCGCGGTCAGCGGCTCGAACGTCGCCCTGTTCCTGGCACTCCTGGCAGTAACTGCCGGGCCTCTGGCGCTGGGCCCAAGACGGCGGGCCGCAGTCGGGCTGGCCAGTCTGCCGGTGTACGCAGCGGCGACCGGTTTCGAGCCCTCGGTGATGCGGGCGTCTCTGATGGCAGGCGTGGCACTCGCCGGTCGTCTCTTGGGCGTGGTGTTCGAAGCCTGGCAACTGCTTTCCCTGGCCGTCGCAGGACTGGTCGTCTATGACCCCGCTCTCACCTCGAATGTCGGGTTCCAGCTGTCGGTGGCGGCCACGGCGGGGGTGTTGATGGGTGCCAGATGGCCGGCTCGCGGGATCGTGGCACGGGCCCTGCTGGTGACGTTGGGGGCCCAACTGGCCGTGGCTCCATTGATCATCGTGCACTTTGGGTCGGTGCCGCTCCTCTCGCCCGTGGTGAACCTCTTGGCGGCTCCTCTGGTGAGCGGAGCAACCGTCTTGGGAGCCCTTGGGGTGGCCGGGCTCGGCTTTCTACTCGGGCCGGCGTCGTGGCTAGCCGGCATGATCCTGGGACTGGCGCGTGGGGCCGCCGGATGGCCCCAGCTCAACGCCTGGCCGCTCATCGGTGTTCTCGCGGCCGCACTTGCTTGCTGGCGGCTGCCGAGAGCCAGACCTGCGGTAGTGGTCGCCACCGCATTGGTGGCCGTGATGATGGTCGTGTCACCAGGCGACACACTCCCCACAGACTCGGTGACCGTGCTCGATGTCGGTCAAGGGGACGCCATCCTCATCGACGGCGGCGGCGGGCACTATGCGTTGGTAGACGGCGGACCGGACAGAGGTGTTCTGGCCGAGCGGCTCCGCCACTACGGGGTGAGCGACCTCGACCTGGTCGTCGTGAGCCATGTTCACGCCGATCACGTCACCGGGCTCAGCGGGATCGTCGGCCGCGTTCCGGTTGACGCCATCTGGGCGGTCACCGACCCCCACACGACCCCCGCGTTCGAGGAGTTGGCCACCGTTGTCGCCTTGTCCGGCCTGGAGCTCACGCATCCGTCGGTCGGGGAGAGACGAAAGATCGGGGACCTCGTGCTGCGTGTCGAAGGGCCCGTGCGTCGGTACGCATCCCCCAATGATCAGTCGCTGGTCGTGTCTGTGATCGGAAGACGCCGGACCATGCTCCTGACAGGTGACATCGAGACCTTCGCCCAGGCGGATCTCGCCGGGCTGACAACCGATGTTCTCAAGGTGCCACACCAAGGTGCTGCGACTTCCGACCCGGAGTGGCTGGAGTCGGTGGGCGCCGAGCTCGCCATCATCTCCGTTGGTCCGAATCAATTTGGTCATCCCGTCGATTGGGTCATCGACCTCCTCGAGGAGTCGGGTGCGACGGTGAAGCGGACCGATCGAGATGGTGACGTCACCGTCGAGTTGTCGTGACACCCTGCTTGCGTGTGCACCACGCGGGTTGTGGGCCCCACCTGTGCACACGCGATCCAGGCTCTGGTCGAACTGTCGTAACCTCGTGAAGGTGCCCGAACGCCTGGTCCTCGACCGCCGGTTCCTACCACTCGACGGCATCACCCATGTCATGGGTGTGATCAACGTGTCTCCCGACTCGAAGAACCGACACACGGTGGCCCGGTCGGTGGACGAGGCGCTGCTGATGGCGGATCGGTATCGGGCTTGGGGCGCCTCGATGCTCGACGTAGGCGGCCAGTCCTCGCATCTCGACAACCCGACCATCGCCGCGTCCGAAGAGGTCTCGCGGGTGATCCCGGTCGTTGAAGCCCTCGTGGCCGAGGAGCACATCGTCTCTGTCGACACGTGGAAGCCCGAGGTCGCCGAGGCGGCGGTCGAAGCAGGAGCCCTGATCGTCAACGACACCGGCGGGCTCACCGAGCCGGACATGCGGTCGGTTGTCTCGAGGACAGGGGTGGCGGCCGTGGCGGTCTATGTGGAGGG
>JBAVPF010000017.1:0-4779 GCA_049692815.1 Acidimicrobiia bacterium | reverse complement strand
CACCAGAGTCCTTGGCCGCCCGCGCCTCCACACCCGTGCCCACCAGTGGTGACTCGGCGGTGAGGAGCGGTACTGCTTGACGCTGCATGTTGGAGCCCATGAGGGCACGGTTCGCATCGTCGTGCTCCAGGAACGGGATCAACGACGTCGACACCGAGACGATCTGCTTGGGGGACACGTCCATGTAGTCGACGTTCTTGGCGTCGGTGGTCTCCACCTCACCACCGGCCCTGCGCACGAGCACGCGCTTGTTGGCGAATGACCCGTCCTCCTTGAGCGGAGCGTTGGCCTGAGCGATGATGAATCGCTCCTCCTCGGTGGCGGTCAGGTAGTCGACCTTCGATGTGACAACGCCGCTCTCCACCTTGCGGTACGGGGTTTCGATGAACCCGAAGTTGTTGACCCGGGCATAACAGGCGAGAGAGCCCATGAGACCGATGTTCGGGCCTTCGGGAGTCTCGATGGGGCACATCCGCCCGTAGTGGGAGGGGTGCACGTCGCGAACCTCGAATCCAGCTCGCTCACGGCTCAGGCCACCCGGGCCGAGGGCATTCAACCGACGACGGTGGGTGAGCCCGGCGAGCGGGTTGGGCTGGTCCATGAATTGGCTCAGCTGGCTCGTGCCGAAGAACTCCTTGATGGCCGCCGTCACCGGGCGGATGTTGATCAGGCTCTGTGGGGTGATCGCATCGGGATCCTGAGTGGTCATGCGCTCGCGCACCACTCTCTCCAGACGGGTCAGCCCGACTCGCACCTGGTTCTGCACCAACTCACCGACCGTGCGGATGCGACGATTGCCGAAGTGGTCGATGTCGTCGGTGGCGATCCCAACGTCGTTGCCGAGATGGGTCTTCATCGTGTTCTCACCGGCATGGAGCGCCACCAGATAGCGAATGCCATCGACGATGTCCTCGTCCCTGAGCATCTGGAGGCCCTCGGCGCGGTAGTCCTTTGGCGCGGCCTCACCGAACTTCTGGGCGATCTTGTAACGGCCGACACGAGTCAGGTCGTACCGCTTCGGGTTGCGGAAGAGCGTCTGGATCAGGCCACGCGCCGACTCGACCGTGGTCGGCTCACCGGGGCGGAGCTTCCGATAGAGATCGAGCAGCGCCTCTTCCTTGTCGGCGTTGGTGTCTCGCTCGATCGTGTTCTGAATCGACTCGGCATGACCGAACATCTCGAGGATCTCCTCGTCCGTCTCGGCGATGCCCAGCGCCTTGAGGAAGGCAGTTACGTACTGTCTGCGCTTGCGATCGACGCGAACGCCGATGGTGTCCTTCTTGTCAGTGTCGAATTCGAGCCATGCACCGCGGCCGGGGATGATCTTCGCCGAGTAGATGAGCTTGTCCGAGGTCTTGTCCTTGGCGACGTCGTAGTAGATGCCGGGAGAACGCACCAACTGGGAGACGATCACGCGCTCGGTGCCGTTGATCACGAACACGCCCTTGTCGGTCATGATCGGGAAGTCACCGAGAAAGACCTGCTGTTCCTTGATCTCGCCGGTGCCGCGGTTCATGAAGCGGGCGGTGACGAAGAGGGGCTGCGCGTAGTTGGAGTCTCTCTCTTGGGCCTCCTCCAGGCTCATCTGGGGCTCACCGAAACGGTGATCCGTGAGCTCGAGGGCGAGAGAGCCGGTGAAGTCCTCGATCGGGCTTATCTCGTCGAAGATCTCGCGGAGACCCTCGTCGAGGAACCACTGGAATGATTCGTGTTGTACTGCGAGGAGATTGGGTAGAGGTAGGACTTCGGGGATCTTCCCGAACGAAAAGCGCTCAGCCACGCGCGAAGCCAAGGGGTGCCTCCTTGAGGTGGTGGACAGTCAGGGGATAACGCAAGAAAGGACATGCTAACACACGCGCGGGCATGTCCCCAAACAAAAATTCGTTGTCGAACCGGTCCCTCGCAGGTATCCCGCAGAGACGGTTCGGAGTCGTGAGACTCTTCCCACACTCTATCGCACACCCGCGAAACGCGTCAAGGGTTCTGACCGAAATTGCAGGACCGAGTACCGGGTACCAGGTACCAAGTACTTACCATGCACTGGCTCATGGCCTGGCTCGGTGCATCGATCACACGCAGACTCTGGGTACTCCCCTCGTTGGTGCTCCCGCTCACAGTCGCCGCCGTCGCCTGGGCGATCCACGTCTCGAGCGAGGGGGAAGCGGTGGCCCCCAACGTCACCTTCGCCGGGGAGGACGTCTCCAGCCTTGATGCCACCGCGGCAGCCGAGGCGGTGCGAGAGCGTGAAATCGACTTTCTGGCCACTCCCGTGATCATCGACATAGGAGAGCGCCGGCTCATACTCACCGCCGAGGACGCCGGCTTCCGCTACGACTACGAGGGATCCCTGTCCGCGGTCATGCGGGCCCGTCACGGAGACGGGCCCTGGAGTGAGTTCGTGCTCTGGGCCGAGACACCCTTCGACACTGTCGACGTCCCCGATCACTATTCGTTCGACGTCGAAGCTGCGCGATCCCGTCTCAGCCGTGACGATTTCGTGATCGAGCACCCGGTGGAGCCTCGTCTCATCGCCGAGAACGGCACCCCTGCCCAGGTGGACGGTGGCTCCAATGGTGTGGGCGTGGACATCGACCGGGCCATTCAGGATCTACAGGACGCCGAAGTCGCTGACGGCACCGTCGAGATAGTCGCCGGACAGGCCACGATTCAGCCGACGGTTACCGATGCGGAGGCGGAGCGAGAAGCAGAGGTCGTGAACGCCGAGACAGACGGTGGGTTCATCGCCGTGTTCGGGAACAAGACGGTCACCTTCTCCGGGGCGCAGCTTCGCAAGCACATGATCTCGACCGTCGAGGACGGCGTGCTGACGGTGACTGTCGATCCTGAGGGATTCCAGAAGGAGGTCGAGTCGCAGTTCCCCGAGCCGGATGGTGACTACGTCAGGCCGGTGATGGTGGTAGCAGACGGTGAGCCCAGGGTGATAACCAAGGGCCAGGCTCCAGACGTCTGCTGCTCAACCGAGTCGGTGGCACTCATGGCAGAAGAGCTGCTCAACGACCCGCGACTCTTCTACAGGCTCCAGCCGCGTCCCGAGGACGACCCGACCAGGCTGTCCTGGGCCGACGGGTCGGCCATCGTCGAGGAGGTGTCCGAGTTCACCACGCACCACCATTGCTGTGAGAACCGGGTGACAAACATTCATGTCATCGCGGACGCGGTCAAGGGGTACTACGTGCTCCCCGGCGAGACCTTCTCCCTCAACGCCTTCGTCGGGCCTCGGACGCGCGAGAAGGGCTATCTGGTCGACGGTGCGATACGGGGCGGTTATCACGTCAACGAGATCGGGGGAGGTGTCTCGCAGTTCACCACGACGCTGTTCAATGCCGCCTTCTACGCCGGGCTCGATCTCGACGAGTACCAGAGCCACTCCGTGTACTTCTCCCGCTACCCCTTCGGCCGGGAAGCCACCCTCTCCAACCCGCGGCCCGACCTGGTGTTCACCAACGTGACCGACTACCCGGTCCTGATCTGGTCCTCTTACGACGACACATCGATAACGGTCTCGATGTATTCGACGAAGAACGTCGAAGTGGAGGAGGCGGCGCCGCGGATAACGAGACGCGGGGGTTGCCGTCACAGCGAGATCGACCGGACACGTACCTTCTCGGACGGCCGGAAGGTCGTCGACACCATCATCGCCAACTATCGCCCCGGGGACGGGCTCGACTGCTCGGGCAACCCGATACCTCGGCGAAACTGAATCAGGTCTCGGCTATCAACTCCGAGTAGGCGTGCTGTCCGATCGCGTACATGATCGGGTTGTCCGCCGAGTTCGCCAGGTATGCGAGAGCGAACGCGAGGGCCCATCCCCTGGCACGGGACAGACAGGCCTCGTTCACGCCCCCGTAGGCCCCGAAGAATGTCTCCCTCTCCTTCGGGCCGAGCATGCTCCAGCCAATGGCCAGGTCGGTGGCCGGGTCACCGGCGGTGACGTCCCCGAAGTCGACGACTCCGGTGAGCCGCCCGCCCTCGGCGAGGAGATTGTGAGGATGGACGTCGCCATGCAGCCAGAGCGGCGGGCCGGCGTGGGGCTCGGCGCCCAACGCCTCTTCCCAGATGCCCAAGGCCGCACTGGTGTCGATCCCTGCGCCAAGCGACTCGAGCCTCTGACGCATGATCTCGTCCCGTTGCGCCAGGGGCACACCCCGGAACGGGTTCGCCGGCGCCTCGAGCGGTGCCGGGCGATGGAGCGCCTGGAGAAAGTCTCCTAGCTGCCGGGCGCACTCCTCGAGGTCGAGGTCATCGACCGTGGCGGCAGACACCCCCTCGATCCACGGTGTCAGGACCCAACACCATGGGAAACCAGCTCCGGGGGCGCCGAGGAATGTCGGGGCCGGGATCGGCAGGGGCAGCCTGTCGGCGAAGGTGGGCAGCCAGCGCGCCTCGTTCTTCACGAGATCGGCGGCGAGCTCGCGCCGGGGGAAGCGGCCCACCCGAGAACGGCCAATTCGAAAGAGCTCGTTGTCCCAGCCGTGTGCGAGGGACGTGATCGGCTCCGTGGCGAGATCGGGTCGCTGATCGGAGAGGAGCCTCAGGACGAGGTCGACGGTGACCTCGACCTCGGCTGCGGGCATGTCGCCGCCCGTCACCACATCGGTTGGCCGGGCACGACGGCCATTCCTTCGATACCCGGGCTATCCCCGTAGCCGAAGGCTGTTGCGAGAAAGAGGAGAGCGGTGAAGACGATGATCGCGATGAGGAGACCGAGAAGCCAGGCGGGCATTCTCCGTCGGTGCTTGGCCATGCTCGGTGGAGGCT
>JBAVPF010000016.1:0-3356 GCA_049692815.1 Acidimicrobiia bacterium | reverse complement strand
CGTTCTACGAACGGACAAGAACAGGAGAATGCCCTCGGGTCGCCCGGGGGCATTCCTTCGTCCCGTCTGGACGTGTCGAGCTCAACGAAGGGGACAGACGCCCTGACTCATTGGATCGAAACCGATGTTGTGGGCACGCGCACGTCCTGGAGGCTCCTCACGTCAACCCCTTAGCTGCACTTCTCCCGTGTCGGGGACAATCGCCAGATAGACACGGTTTTCGGGGATCGGCATCGGGTTCCCGCGGGCATCATTGAATTGGTATCCATCGGCCTGGCTCGCCCGGAACCAGGTTCCTCGGATCATCTCGCCTCCGTGCAACACGTATACATCCCCGCCACCCACGACGTCGAACGTCGGAACGTCGGCTCCCGCCGAGTCGGTGTATCCCGCAGACTTCATGTTGGCACTGAGCACGACGAGCGTGTCACGTGTCAAGGGCTCGGGTACCCCGTCGTACTCGGACAGGACCTGAACGGGCTGGCCATCCCGATACCTGACGTAGACCCCGTCTTCGTATCGCCATACCGCCCCTCCGTCGATGGGCACGGTCACCTCGGATACGGGCTCCCCGCCCGCCCACTCACCGGTCGACCACGGGAATGGGATGCTCGCAGTCTCTGAGATCTCGGTGGACGGTGACACAAACACGTTATGGGGCTCAGGTCGCTCCAAAGTCTGGAATGCGATGCTCGATTCAGGCGTCACGACCGTGGCGCCGGCAGCGATAACTGCTCCCACCACGAACCGCTGGCCACCGGTCGCAAAGACGATCGGCCGGAACGGTGCGAGCAGGTCGGCGCTGACAGGGCGCAGCGATCGAACCGGGCCGACCAGGTCGGGGACATCCTTCCCGTAGAGGGCGGTGAATCTGCTCAGCCCCCCTTCCACAGGTGTCTCGATGAGGAGATCCGCCGAGCCGATCCCGATCTGGAAGTCGATGCCGGGAACATTGTCGACCACCACCGCCGTGACTCCGGACCGACGCTCAGCTCCCGGAGACGTGGTGGCGACCGCCGACCCTTCCGAGCGCGTGGTCGTGGCAGAGCTGACCGTCGTCCCGGTTGCCCCGGTGGTCGTGGTGATGGTCGTCGCCGCAACCTCTTCGGGAGATCCGGCGGTAATGACTAACAAGACCACCAGAGAGGCGGCCAAGAGAGCCCCCAGGACACCCGAGGTCGTCTCCCATCGATGAGTCTTGATCCAGCCGGCGATGTCGTTCATGGCGCGGGCAGCTCCCCACAGGCTGATGTGGCCGACACCGTAACCGGGCGCGGGACGTCGCGAGAGAGACGAATCGCCGGTGGAGTCCCGTCGTGTCGGTTACAGGCCGAGTGCCCTTACGAAGAACGATGCCATCTGCGCCCGGGTCAGGGTCTCGGTGGGACAGAACATGTCGTTGTCAGGTGGATTGCACCCGAGAGTGATCTCGTGGTTCGCCAGCTTGTTGATCGATTCCTGGAAAGCACTGTTCGAGTCATCGGTGAAGAAGTCGATGGCATCCGGGTTGTCGTACCCGAATGCGCGGACGAGCATCTCCGCCATCTCCTCACGCAGGATCGGCTGGCCCGGGCAGTAGAGATCGGTGGTGCAACCAAAGCCGATCCCGGCCTCCGTGATCCGGTTGATGTCACCCTCGAACAGATTCCCGCCTGTGTCGTTGTAGTAACCACCGGCTGTATCACCGGTCAGGCCGAGAGCCCGGGATATGAAGGCGGCCATCTCCCCACGTGTGATCGTCCTCGTCGGGCAGAACTCGTTGCTGGCGGGTGGATTGCACCCCACGGTGATACCGGCTTGGTAGAACTTGTCGATGTTGGCCTGGTGAACGGAGTCCTCGTCGTCGTAGAACTGGCCGACGTAGTTGTGCTCGGCAATCAACAGGTAGGGGTAGGGATCGATCGGCGTCGAGTTCCAGATGCTGCCGCTGTACTGGCGGAGCTCGAAGTGGAGATGCGTCACGGTCTCCGTGGCGTTGCCGGAGTCGCCCACCCATCCGATCAGCTGACCCTTGGTGATGGGTGAGCCCTCAACGATGCCGGGGGCGATGCCCCAGCCCTGGTTGTCGTAGTCGATGTAGTTGCCGTTCTCGTCCTGGCGGTCGTCGTTGAGGTGGATGTAGCGAGTCACCCAACCGTTGTCGTGGTCGATCTGGAGCCGGCAACACTCGCTCTGGTTCTGGCTCACCCAATTGGCGATACCGTCGGCAACGGCATAGACGGGTGTCCCCTTTGGAGCCATGATGTCTTCGCCCTCGTGATAGCGGGCACAGCCGTCACGGCAGTCACCGAAGCTGTTGGTCAACCGGTAGTCGCCGCCGCCTACCGGGAAGGTCATTGCAGAGGGATCGAAATCGGCGGCCAAGGCGGGCTGTGCGGGCAGGAGTGTTGCCACGATGGCAAGTGCCAGAAACAATCTGCGACGCAATATTCCTCCAGTGCGCGGCGTCCGAAATCAAGTGATCGGCCACCTCGGCTGACTCCTTGAGCTACTACCGGTAGCTCACCTGGCTGTCACGGGGGACGATCGCCATGTAGATGCGTCCCTGGGGCAGCCCGAAGCTGTTACCCGCCGAATCGAAGAGCTCAAACCCATCCTGGAGAGAATTCCGTCTCCACTCGCCTTCCACCACACCGCCCTCGTGCAGGACCAGGAGGTCACCTCCGCCGATCACGTCGTAGGTCATCACCGGCACATCGTTGACGTCGTTGTATCCGGCATACCTCTCGGCGGCGAAGATCACCACGACCGTGTCATGCGTGAGCGGAGTCGGATTGGAGCCGTTGGTGTCGAGCACCATGAATGGCTCGCCGGCCCTCTCGTGCACATAGCCCAGGCTCGGGTCGTAACGGATGACGGATCCCTCGAAGGGCAGGATCAACTCCTCGGCCTGAGCCGAAGGATCCGGCAAATCCCCTGCCGGGATGCCCACCGGGCGTGCGGGCGCCGCGGGCAGCGCGGCGTCGAGGATTCCGAGGTCGACGAACGTGTCATAGGGATCCACATTGCCCTCCGACGGGAACATGGACGAGAGCTCGGCCACGATGTTCTGGATCCCCGTCGCTTCCACATCCTGTATGACGAACGGCCGCCCTCCGGTCGAGACGACTGCGCCTGCGAGAACAGGAACCAGGTCGGCATCGACGGGCCGCAACGATCTCACCGGCCCCATCACGCCCGTCAACCCCGCGGGGATCACCGCGGTGAAACGCGAGATCGGGCCTTCTACGAAGTACTCGACCAGGAGGGACGCCTCGGCAAGCCCCCATTGAGGGCGTGCCGGCCGGGAGTTGTCGATCTTGATGGCGACCACGCCGTCAACTGCTGAGACCGGTGAGCCCGGCTCTCCTCCCGGC
>JBAVPF010000015.1:0-2826 GCA_049692815.1 Acidimicrobiia bacterium | reverse complement strand
CCCCTTGGCCACTCTCGCCGAGCGCCTCGGTGTGGGAACGCAGTTGGCGGAGGCGATCGTCACCATCGGCCCCGCCCTCGAGCGCGTCGGCCCCGACGTGCGGGCTGTGGGGCACATCGGAGATCTGAGCGAGTCCCAGTCCGCGGCCTGGGAGAGAGCCGAGAAACGGCTGATGGAGGGGCTCGCGGTGCCCGATGAGCCCGACCTGGGTGTCGACCAAGAGGTCATCGCCATGAAGATCCGGTCTGGTGATCTGGTGCGCATCGCACCAGGGCTGGTCTACCTCGGCTCTCAGATCGAGGAGATCAAGCGACTCATCGAATCGTGTGAGGACGAGTTCACGGTCGCGGCCTTCAGGGACGTCTCCGGGCTCACCCGCAAGTACGCGGTCCCCATCCTCGAATGGAGCGATAGAGAAGGGCTCACCGTCCGCCGCGGTGATGTCCGCCGCATCAGGTGAGCCCCAGTCGCTCGCAAGGGAACCGTCAGCCGTAGCGTCAGCCGGCTACTGCGATGGATCTCCGCTCGACCTCGGTGAGCCCGCCCCAAATCCCGAACGGCTCCCTGATGTCCAGCGCGTGGCTCGAGCAAGGTTGTTGCACCGGGCACACACCGCAGATGGCTTTCGCCTTCATCTCACGTCGCTCCCTCTCGTCCTTCCTCTCGAAGGTCGAAGGGGGGAAAAAGAGATAGGCATGGTTCCCACGACAGAGCGCATCCAGCTGCCATTCGTCTGAGTGGGACAACCTCATTCCTCCCGCTTGGTTTTGCGACAACCTCAAGGAAGCTAATGAATCTCGAACGAGGGCACAAGGAAGAATCTGGGAGGTGTTGGCCTATGTTTCGCGGTCTGGCCCCGAGGGCTCGACCTCGAGGAACAGACCGTCGACACCAGAGACGATGACGGCATCCCCCTCGGAGATGCCCGCCTCACGGTGCGCCGTCCCCCGCCACCGTGCCCCTCTCACTTCGACCAACCCATCGGGATCGAAGTCAGCGAGGGCCGTCCCGACCTCCCCTACGAGCGAATCCCGACCGATCGTCTCCGTGGAGAGCCGGGCCCGCTGCACGGTCGGCATGGCAAGGAGGAAGAAGAAGAGGACGGCGAGGACGGACGGCAGGACCAGCCACCAGCGCGGGTCGATCTGACCCCCGCCATCGATCAGGAACATCCCGGCCAACTGGAGAAGGACGGCACCGGCCAGGGTGAGAACGAAGATGCCGCCCCGCTGGTGAGCCGTCATCAGGAGCAAGAAGGAGACCGCGACCAACGCCATGGCCCACCAGTTGACGGGCAACGTCACCAGACCCCATCCGGCGAGGATCAGAGAGATCCCACCCACTCCCGCCGCCACGCCAGGGCCGAGGGCATAGAACTCGAAGACGGCGATCGACAGCCCCACTACCAGGAAGAAGAAGGCCGCCTCAGGAGTGACCCCCAGCCTGAAGAACCTCGTGGCCAAACCCGGTTTGATGAAGGTCACGGCCTTTGTCGTGACTCCTCCGGCGATCTCCCGGATGGTCGACACAACCACAGGGCCGTCACTCGTCGCGAAGGTGGCCCCGTCGAGGTCCTGCAGGTACTGCCGGAACGTGGGCTGGATCGCCAGCCCGGTCTCCTCGGCGGGAACGACGTCGTCGGAGACGGCGAGATCATCGCCCAGGACATCCGGATGGGCCCGGCCGAGCTCGGTCCCCGGCGCCATGGCCGCCTGAGAAGCCAACAGTGGAAGTCGCGCCGCCGCGCCCAAGGCAACGGCCGGCGCCGGGCCGACCCAAACCGCCACCGGCAGAGGAGGTCGCTCGACGACCGAGGCCAACCTGTCGAAGGCGTCCCGATCCAGGACCGCTTTCGAGTTGAGCTGGATCACCGCCAGCTCCTGGCCGCTCTCGGCACCTCTTTCGATCGAGCCGGAGATGAAGTCGAGGGCGGACCTGTCGAGGGGCCCGCTGACATCGATCAGGTCGATGCCGCCACCGGTTCGCTCCACGCACGCGGTCAGGGCCAGGAGCCCCAACATGGCAAGGAGAAGGATCCGCCGCACGACCGGGGACATTAGGGCGAGCTCGTTTCCTACCGTTCTGCGCGGGTCCGCCCATCGAGACGGCAGGCGAGCCCGCACAGGATCGGAGGGGTGAGGTCACCGCTATCGTGCCGGCCGATGCCAACCGTTCTCGTCGTCGCCGATGGAGCCTGGGTGACCAATGAGGTGAGATCGGCGCTGTCGCTGGGCTCCTGGCAGATCGAAGAGCTCAACGACCCCCGCACCGTGACCGATCGGCTGTCCGAATCGAGGGTCGACGTCGTCATCGTGGACATGCAGATCGGCTCGAAAGGCGGCATGGCGGTGATCCGGTCGATCAGACAGGACACCGACGACCTGGAGAGGCCCCGCATGGTGCTGCTGCTCGACCGCAGCGCCGACCGCTTCCTCGCCCGCCGCGCCGGGGCCGATGCCGCCGTGCTGAAGCCCATCAACGCGGCCGAGCTTCGCACTGCGGTCGGGCAATCCGGTGACGCCGGTCCTTCCGCGTCGCTCGACGAAGAGGAGTAGCCCTTCCCCCAATCTGTCGTGCAAACGGACCGGCTCAGCGTGCTCCGTTGCACAGCAGACGACGCCACGGGTTTGGTTGCGCAGACGGACCTGCTCAGGGTGCTCAGTTGCACAACAGGCGAGACGGAGATCAGTCGATACTGAGCCCGAAGGGAAGCTCGAGACGATTTTCGGCGAGGAGAGTCGCGTCGGCGAGCAGCTCGGAAGTCTTGCCGTCGGCGACCACTTGCCCTTCGTTCATGATCACAGAGCGAGGGCACAACTCCAGAGC
>JBAVPF010000014.1:0-16730 GCA_049692815.1 Acidimicrobiia bacterium | reverse complement strand
ATCTCCCGCAAGCGGTCCTCACACCCATAGGTCGCCACCACCCACTCATTCGGGTGTCACCAAGTCTGAAGAAGCTACAAACCACCCGAACAGCGTCCACATCACTCTGAGAGGGCATAGCCCGCACCGACCAAGTAGATAGACCACGTCGGTCGGTCGGTCGTCACCGACCGCTCGCTATCCCAGCAGGTCTTTCATCTGGCGGTAGATCATGTGGGTGGCCCGACGCGGGGCCGTTCGACTGAACGCGTTCATCATGAGACTGTCACGACCCACGAAAATGTGGAGCCGGTCTTTCTCGATCCCATCGAGGATGATGCGGGCCGCGTCCTCAGCCGATGTGGTGGGGTAGTCGCTCTCCTCGACCGTCATATCCCCTACGTCCACACCCGAGTTGGTGGCTATGTCGGTGGCGACTGCTCCGGGCATCACCACGGACACTCCGACGTTGGTCTCCAGCAGCTCGGCGTACAAGCCCTCGGTCATCAGTTTGACCCCGGCCTTCGTCGCCCCGTAGATCGTCTGGCCGGGGACGGGGAGGAAGCCGCCCATGCTCGACACGTTGGCGATGTGGGCGACCGGGCGCTCCAAGAGCACCGGCAGGAACGCCTTCACCACGTGGATGGTCCCGTAGAGATTCACGTTGATGACACGGTCGATGGCGTCGTAGTCGAGCTCGTTGAGACGGACGAAAGGCTGGATGATCCCGGCGCAATGGATGAGACCGTCGACGACACCCATGTCGGCCAAGACAGACTCGGGAAGGGCCCCGACGGCCCCGCGATCGGTCACGTCAACCGTGTAGCTGGCGAGCCGGTCTCCCACGTCGGCGAGACGAGCCGTCTCGTCGAGGCTCTCCTGTCGGATGTCGACGGCGGCAACCCGGGCTTGGCGGCGGAGCAGCTCCAAGACGACCTGACGTCCCATGCCGCTGCCACCCCCGGTTACGACGATGACCTTCCCTTCGAAACGCACGTTTCAATCCGGATACTGGCGACGACCCGGGAGGTCGCCGTAGAACCGCTGCTTGGGGATGGCCCGGGTGATCTCTTCCTTCTGCTCCGGGGTCGGCTCATGGTGATGTATGGGCTGGGGATTGCGGAGATCGTGGGCGAATTTGCGGATCCGGCCGATGAGGCTCATGGCCTAATTCTACGTGCCGGTCGAGACAGTCTCTCTCTCAGAGACGACTGTCGCGGGCGGTGCCAGTCAACTTGTCGAAGTCGAGGCGATAGAGGGCGCAGATGATCTCACGGTCACCCTGGTCCCAGGATTCCTGGGTTGGGGTCAGTGTGAACACGTCGAGTGACGAGTCGAAATAGGGAGTGCCGACGAACTCGTCGAACAGGTCACCGCTGCATTGCTCGTACGCGTAGCTCTCGACGACGCTCTGGCCGGGATACTCGACCCAGACTCCGGTCAGCGGCACCGAGGCGAACACCTCGTTGTCGTGGGGCCGGGAGCAGAGAACCGCATCGAGGTTGTATACGACACCGGTCTCGTCCGGGTCGTCGAAACAGTCACCGACCTGGATGGTCATGACGTTGAGATCGCCCCCGGCGACGATTTCGCCGCTCCCGTCACGATCGGCATCGTCCAGGGAGGTGAAGAAGCCCCATCCGAGGCCGATGAAGACGATCACGGCCCAGACGACCAGTCTCCCGGAGATGAAGCTTCGCCGCTGCGGCTGGGGCTCGAGGGGACCTACCTGGGATGGCTCCGTGACGACGGTGGCCTGGGACCGGTAGACGTGCTCGACGGGCTCGAGCTCAGGCTCGGGCTCGACGTCGAAGTCCTCCGGAGTCGTATCCGGCTCGGGACGCAGCGGCTCCGGCTCCCGTTCGTCTGACGGATGTCGGGGCTCGCCCAAACGGCCGCGGGCGGCGCGGATCATGTCGTCGCTGGTCTTGCGGTCGTAGTCGGTCATGGGTGGCTCCGGTTTGTACATCGGCGGGAGTGCCGCCCGTCTTGACCGACCGGTAGGGTCGTTTCGGTGCGACAGGTGGCAGACAACGTCTACGCCCTGGGCAGCAGAGGCCACAACTTCTACGTTCTGACCGACGGCGACCAAGTGGCCATCATCGACGCCGGGTGCAAGCGTGAGTGGCCCAAGCTGGTGTCGGGTCTCGAAGCGGCGGGCGTGAGCCTCGAACAGGTGACCGGATTCATGATCACCCACGTGCACGGCGATCACTTCGGGCTCGCCAGGGAGGCAAACCGACGTGACATGCGCGTCGCGGTTCACGAGGCTGACGAGTCGCGCGCCCTGGGCACCTACACCGGGCGGTTCGCAGTGGAGGCCTCCGAGCTACCGGTCTTCAAGCCGAGAGTCTTGTGGAACATGCTGCCGATGGTGCTCTCCGGCGTCACCAGCCTCGAGTTCCTCGACGATGTGGAGACGTTCGAGGACGGCCAGCGTCTCGATGTTCCCGGCAACCCGGTGGCCGTACACACCCCCGGTCACACCGAGGGCCACGCGATGTTCCATTGCCCCGACGTCGGGATCCTCTTCACGGGAGACGGTCTGGTCACCATGGACCTTCTCGGTCCTAAGAAGGGCCCACAGATGATGGCCGACTTGTTCAGCCTCGATCCGGAACAGGCGGTGGCGTCCCTCGACCGGATCGTCGGACTGGAGGCGGATCTCCTACTCCCCGGTCACGGCGCCCCGTGGGCCGGTAGCCCCGCAGACGCCGTCCCGTTGGCCCGCGCCTGAAGCCGCCAAACGGGGCCTCTAGCCGCGCATGGCGAAGCCGGTGGGATCGTACGGTGAGGCCTCTATGACCGTTGCCGGGCGCTCGACACCGACCACATGGGTGGTCAGCTCGGTGCCCACCTCGCAGTGCTCCCGATCGATCAGTGCCATGGCCAGACTCTTCCCCACGATGTAGCCGTACTCACCGGAGGTCACGTAGCCCACCCGGCGGCCGTCCGCCCAGACCGGCTCGTACTCGGAGCCGTCGGCGTCGGTGGCGTCGATCTCCAGGGTCACCAGCTTCATGCGGGCCGTGTCCTCCTCGTGCTCCTTGCGCGCCGCCTCGGCACCGACGAAGTCCTTCGACAAATCCATCCAACGATCCATCCCCGTCATCCCGGGGGTGTACTCCTGACGGAACTCTTTCGACCAGATGCCGAAGCTCTTCTCCATGCGGAGTGAGCCCATCGCGTTGAAGCCGTACTCGACGGCTCCGACCTCCCGGCCGGCCTCGACCAGGGACCGCCACAACTCGATGTGCTCGGTGGCCGAGCAGTGGATCTCGTAGCCCAGCTCGCCGGTCACCGAGATGCGCCCGACCTTGGCCCGGATCATCCCGATGTCCATCTCCCCGCAACTCATGAACCTGAAGGCCTCGTTGGAGACATCCTCGTGGGCCAGCAACTCCATCAGGTCGCGGGACCGGGGACCGGAGAGACCGAAGCCGACTATGGAATCGGAGAGGTCACGGACCGTCACGCCGTCCTCGAGATGGTCGTTGAACCATCGCATGTGCCAGGCGCGCAGGTAGTAGGAGCCCATGATCCACCAGGTGCCGTCACCCCAGTTGAGGACGGTCAGGTCGCCTTTGAGACGGCCATCGTGACCGAGCATCGGTGACAGCTTTATGCGACCCGGGCCGGGGAGCTTCACCGACATCATGTGATCCAGCCACTTCCCGGCGTTGGGCCCGGTCACCTCGTATCGGGAGAACCCGGTGATGTCGATGATGCCGACTCCGCTGCGAACCTGACGGCACTCCTCGCCGATGATGTCGAAGGCGTTGGAACGCTTCAGCGTGGGGATCTCCTCGAACCCCTTCGCCGCGAAGTAGATGGGGACTTCGAGCCCGTACATCTCACCCCAGTAGGCCCCAGCCTCGGACATCTCGTCGTAGGCGGGCGGCATGCGAAGAGGTCGGCCCTCCCAGAGCTGCTCGTTGGGATAGGTCATGACGAAACGCCGTGAATAGAACTGGCCGGTCTTCTCCTTGATGTACCGCATATTCTCGGCGTAGGAACCGAACCGGGCCACGTCCATGCCGAAGATGTCTTCCTCGGTCTCGCCGTGGATCATCCACTCGGCGAGGGCCTTGCCGACACCGCCCCCTTGGAGGAAGCCGGCCATCACGGCGCAGGCCGACCAGTAGTTGCGGATCCCGGGCACCGGGCCGACGAGGGGGTTTCCATCCGGGGAAAAGGTGAAGGCTCCGTTGACCCAACGGTTGATCCCGGTTCGCTCCAACACCGGGTAACGATGCATGGCGAGCGACAGCTCGTCCTCGAGACGGTCGACGTCGGGCTGGAGGAGCTCCACCCCGTAGTTCCACGGCGCTCCGTCCATCATCCAGTGCTTGTGGTTGACCTCATAGATGCCCATGAGCACGCCGTCCAGCTCCGGGCGCATGTAGGTGAAGCCCTCGAGGTCGATCATCATCGGTATCTCGCCCTCGAGCGCGGCCAGCTCGGGGATGGCCTCGGTCACCAGGTAGTGGTGGGCGAGAGGCGAGACCGGGGCCTCCCACCCCACCATCCTCGCCACCTGCTTGGCCCATAGCCCGGCGGCGTTGACGACGTGCTCGGCATGAATGGTGCCCTGCTCGGTGACCACGTCCCAGGTGGAGTCGGGTCGCTGGTTCAGCTCGATGACCCTGTTGTGCTCGATGACCTCGGCACCACGCTGTCTCGCCGCCTTCGCATAGGCATGCACCACCGCCGAGCAGTCGATGTAGCCCTCACGCTCGGCCCAGAGCCCGCCGTACACACCGTCGGAGTTGATGATCGGGCACTTCTCCTCGATCTCCTCCGGTGTCATCAGCCAGCAGTCCTCGATGCCCATCGTCTGGTAGATCCGGTAGGTGGCCTGCAGCCATTCCCATCGCTCCGGAGCGGAGGCGAACGTGATGCCACCGTGCATGTGCAGCCCGATGTCGTAGTCGGCTTCCTCCGACACCTCGCTGAGCAGGTCGATGGTGTACGCCTGGAGGGCTGCGATGTTTGGATCCGCATTGAGGGCGTGGATGCCCCCTGCCGCGTGCCAGCTCGACCCGGCGGTGAGCACAGAGCGCTCGAGGATGGCCACGTCGCTCCACCCGAACTTGGTGAGGTGGTAGGCAACGCTGGCTCCAACGACCCCACCACCGATGACGACGACCCGATATTCCGTCTTCAAAAAGCTCCTCCGTTACTGCGCTCGCCCGAAACTAACCAAACCCGCCGGTCCAACGCCACTATGACGCTTGTGCCGTTGTGCGGCACCGGTACCATCATGTAGCACATGTCGAACCGCCAATTCCCCAGCGATCTCGAGATCGCCTACTCGGCAAAGCTCAAGCCCATCATGGAGGTGGCCACCGACCTCGGATTGGAGGAAGCCGAGGTGATCCCCTACGGCCAGACCAAGGCCAAGGTCCATCTCGACGCTCTCAAACGCATCGGTGGCAACCCGAAGGGCAAGTACGTCGACGTCACCGCGATCACGCCGACACCACTCGGTGAGGGGAAGACGACGACCACCATCGGCCTGGTCCAGGGTCTCGGCGCGCTGGGACACAAGTCGATCGCCTGCATCCGCCAACCCAGCATGGGGCCCACCTTCGGCATCAAAGGCGGCGCCGCCGGGGGCGGATACAGCCAGGTCGTGCCGATGGACGAGTTCAACCTCCATCTCACCGGCGACATCCACGCCATCACCGTCGCCCACAACCTGGTGGCGGCCGCAATCGACGCTCGCTGGTACCACGAGGGACGTCTCACCACCGAGGAGCTGGCGGAGCTGGGGCTGAAACGGCTCAACATCGATCCCAACAAGCTCAGCTGGAGACGCGTCGTCGACGTCAACGACCGGGCCCTGCGCAACATCGTCCTCGGCCTGGGGGGAGCCGCCGACGGCCGGCCCCGCGAGTCCGGCTACGACATCACCGTCGCCAGCGAGCTGATGGCGATCCTCGCCCTCGCCGACGGGGACAACTACCCATCGGCACTGCGCAACCTGAGAGACCGTTGTGGCCGTGTCGTCGTCGGGACGTCCAAGGACGGCACGCCCATCACACTCGAAGACCTCGGGGTGGCCGGAGCGGTGGCAGTCCTGATGAAAGAGACCCTCCACCCGACGTTGATGCAGACGTTGGAAGGGCAGGCCGCCTTCGTCCATGCGGGGCCCTTCGCCAACATCGCACACGGCAACTCCTCCATCCTGGCCGACCGGGTGGCACTCCACCTCGGCGACTACGTGGTCACCGAGTCGGGCTTCGGCGCCGACATGGGCATGGAGAAGTTCTTCGACATCAAGTGCCGGGTCTCGGGTCTCAAGCCCGACTGTGTGGTGATGGTGGCAACAGTCCGGGCGCTCAAGACGCACGGCGGAGGGCCCAAGGTGATAGCCGGGCGCCCCCTCGACGCGGCATACACCCAGGAGAACCTGCCGTTGCTGCGTGCCGGAATGGCCAACCTCGAGGCGCACATCGCGACCGCGATGTCATTCGGTGTCCCGGTCGTGGTGGCCATCAACAAGTTCCCCACCGACACGGCTCGCGAGCACGACCTCATCAGGGAGATGGCACTGGCCGCCGGTGCGACAGATGCGGTGACCACCGAGCACCATGCCTTGGGAGGCGAAGGGGCCCGCCAGCTCGCAGAGGCGGTGACCGCCGCCTGCGAGGAGCCGAGCCAATTCCGATACCTGTACCCGCTGGAGAGGTCGATCAAAGAGAAGATCGAGACCATCGCCACCGAGGTTTACGGGGCCTCCGGCGTGGAGTATTCGCCCACGGCCGAACGACAGATCGCAGACTTCGAGCACGCTGGGTTCGGCTACCTGCCCATCTGCATGGCGAAGACGCATCTCTCCATCAGCCACGACCCCGCCCTGAAGGGGGCACCCAAAGACTTCACCGTGCCCGTCCGCGAAGTGCGTGCCTCGGCCGGAGCCGGCTTCATCTACCCGCTGCTGGGAGAGATGAGGACCATGCCCGGGCTCGGCACCAAACCGGCATACATGCAGGTCGACGTGGACAACGAGGGCAACGTCGTCGGGCTCTTTTGATGATCGACCGACTGCCCTGATGGCCGGCGGACTTTCTCCGATGCCTCCCGGAACGCAAGGCCACCGCGCCGCAGGGGGATCACCCTCAGTCCCCCCACCAGACCTCGGACTGCCGGAGGAACAGACGCCGGTCGGCCGGCTGCTGCCGCGACGCGGCGAGGTGGGATGAATGGGCCGAAGGGGACGCGAGGGGCCGAGGCTGACGGTCATCTACTGGCGTGACATCCCGGCGCAGGTTCGTGCCAACGCCGGGCGGGAGCGGGCCGGTGCCCCATTGCCCGACCGGTTCATGATCGCGGTGGACAAAGCCGCCACCGTCGCCGGCAAGACGAAGGTCGACGAGTACGTGGCCGAGTGGAGGGAAGAGACCCGTCCCTGCGGGCGGGAGCTCCAGGTCGAAGCAGACCAGGAGGCGAAGCGGCTGGCCGAGGCATACCCACAGACGCTCATTCGCTCCTACATCCGGAACGGAGGATGGGCCCCCTCCGGTTGACCGGCCCCCAATCAGCGGCAGCGCCGGATATCGAAGACGGTCATCGGGTCCAACGACCCCTTCGGAACGGCCGCGAGGATGCCGACGTTTGGGGGTAGATGCGGTCAAGGTCAGCAGCACTCGCCACGCTCCTGGTCGTCCTGGGGACGATCGCTGCCCCCCCGCCTGCGAGGGCTGCGACCAATTCGTTCATCGACGACGACACCAGCCGATTCGAGCCCTTCCTCGAGACGGCCCGTCAAAACGGGCTCGTCAGAGGCTGCAACCCTCCGGCGAACGACCGTGTTTGCCCCAGCGCACTGGTGAAGAGAGGGAGCCTGGCGATCATGCTGGCTCGGGCTGTCGCTGCCCGCCCGAGCGACCACGACTACTTCACCGACGACGACGGCGACGTGAGCGAAGCGTCCATCAACGCCCTCATGGCCGCCGGTGTGCCCATGGGATGTGAGCCACAGAAGTTCTGTCCCGACCGTGCCGTGACCCGGGGCGAGCTGGCCGCCCTGATCACCCGGGCGTTCCGTCTGTCCGGTGACGCCGCAACGAACCGGTACATCGATATCGCAGACTCACCATTCGCCGGCGAGCTGACGCTTCTCGCCGAGAAGGGAGCCGTCCTCCCGTGTGACCCGCCACTCGACACCAGACTGTGCCCCAAAGCCCGGGTTCGACGTGACGAGGCCATCTTCGCCCTGGTCTCGGTGATGGGACTCGAGCCCAACGTCACTGAGCCCACTCCCGGAGGGACACCGCTGGGGTTTTCCGACAGCTTCGACACGTTGTCACTCTGGGACGGGAGGAAACCCAGCTATCGCAACCGGGTGAGTATCACCAACGCCGGGTATCAGGGCTCCGGGCTGCGCGTCGAGATCCCTGCCGGATCGCACTTCGGGGCGGACTTCCATCTGCGTATCCAGGATGGCGCTTCGGATGAGCGCAACCAGCTCTACTTCCGGTACTACCTCAGGCTGGACCCAGATTGGCAGACGGCGACCAGCGGCAAGCTGCCGGGTTTCTCCGGCGTCTATGGCAGCACCGGAAAGGGTGGATATCCGAGCAGCCCAGGTGATCCCGGGTGGTCGGCCCGTCTGATGTTCTCACCGGCCCGGGGGGAGGACCCGAGGGTCCAGCTCGGCTATTACGTCTATCACCTGGGCCAGGCAAGACGCTATGGCGACGGAGTCGGTTGGAACGAGGCAGGCAAACTCCAACCCGGCGAATGGTATTGCCTCGAAGGAGAGGTCGAGATGAACACGCTCGGTCTCGCCGACGGGGCCCTCAGGGCATGGGTGGACGGCACGCCAGCCCTTGATTTCTCCGGGCTCGAGTTCCGCCGACCGGACGAGGCGGCCATCAGCATCGAGTCCTTCTGGTTCGACGTCTACTACGGAGGCAAGCAACTGCCCGACCACGACCTTGGCATGACGTTCGACGAGGTCGCAGTGGATACCCACCGCATCGGGTGTGGCCAGCAAAACGGCATGCGCCCCGTGACCGGGGACTTCAACGGCGACGGCCTGACCGACTCGGCAGCGTGGGTGAGCTGCCCGGAAGGCACGTGCCTCCAGGTCGAGTCGCAGTCGAGTACCGGTGTCGCGGTGCGGAAGATGCGTGAGGATGCATGGTTCAGCGTCGAATCCGAGTCCCTGGGGATGACTGCCGGTGACATCGACGGTGACGGTCAGGACGAGATCGTGTACCGCGGTCGATGCGACGATTCCAGGAAGTGCTGGCGCGTCCACAGCGACGTCCTCGACTCCAGGGCACCCATCGAGAACTGGGGTGACGCAGGCCGTTTCTCGGCACTCTCCTCATCCATGACGTTGGGCGACTGGAACGGCGACGGGTTCGACGATCTCGCGTATCAGGGTGTTTGCGGGATGGACAAGCACGGCTGCTGGCGCGTACACCCCTCCAACGGGGTCGGGTTCGACGTGCCCGAGGACTGGGGCCCGACTCCATCGGCCGCGGTCGTCGCCTCGGCGGCCGATGTCGATGGCGACGGTCGGGACGACCTCGTGTACCAGGCGCCCTGCGATGCCGGGACCTGCTGGTTCACACAGCGCTCGGCGGACATTTCGTTCGGAGAGGCACAGAATCTCGGTTCGATCACCGACGCCGAAGACGACCACTTCGAGTTGATCGACTACGACTCGAGCGGCACCTTCGACGTCATGGCATGGACGAGTGGGGACCAGGGAACGCGAATCGAAGTCCGCTACCTGAACGGGGAGAGCCTGAGCCACCCGGTCCTGCTGGCCCGGCTCGATCGACCCGTGGCGAACATCATGCTGTTCCGATCAACCAAGACATCACCGGTTGCGGTGGTGATGGACACCAGGTGTGGTGACGGCTCTCCGTGCCGGCAGCGACTGTTCGCAACCTCCAGCGAGACTCTCGACGACGCGGCCCGCTACCGCGCTCTCGCCCTGGCGAGGCTGGGTCTGCCCGTCATCGACTGAGGAGAGAGGGTGCTGTCGGCCAAGGTGGCGACGACGGCTAGCGAATCTCCATGAAGCCCGCTCTCTCACAGGCGTCGAGCATCCTCCGGATGTCGTCATAGTCCGAGGCCCCGACCGGGACCCATCTCTCCACCAGTCCGAGGGCGAGCACGTCCCGGCCCGCCTGGTCGTGGTGAAACCCGACCAGGACCTGTCGGACCGCCTCCCTGAAGTCTTCGTCGAATCGCTTCGACACCGCCATCGGCTGGATCGTCGATGGACCGAGAGCCTCGATGACCTTGAGGTTCTCAGTCACCTCGGGATGGTCACGCATCTCGATCGCCAGCACCTGTGAGTCGATGGCAGAAGCGTCGACACGTCCGTCGGCCACCATGCGGATCGATTCCTCGTGGAAACCGGCCTTGATGACTTCGGAGAAGAACCCCCCGGTCTCACCGATCGACACCAGGTGGTATCGGGTTATCCCATAGCCAGACTGGGACAGCGGCTCGTTGAACGACCAGGACTGGCCGCGTAGGTCGAGAAACGACCGGGCCGGGTTGTCCTTGTGCACGATCACGTCCGAGAAGTAGACGGGTCTTCCTCCGTATCGGTCGCCGGCGAGAATTGGGGCGGCCACCGGCTCGGCAGGCGATACTCCCTCCCGCTCGAATGTGACGTAGGGGAGGCTGCACACGAAGCAGATGTCGTTCACGTCGTTCCGACAGCTCTCGTAGTCCTCCTCGATCACCAGCTCCGTCGAGAGCCCGAGACGCTCACCCAACGCGTCGGCGATCGCCTGGTACACGGGGGTCATGTCGGGGGCGAGAAACGACCCGACTCTGAGATCAGCCACGGCCCGACCCTAGGCGTGGCGCCTCTTGATCTCCTGGACAATGGCGGGCACAACCTGTGCCAGATCACCTATCACCGCATAGTCGGCTTTGGTGACCATGGGTGCCTCGGCGTCGGTGTTGATGGCGATGATCGTCTTGGAGGCCATCATCCCCACCCAGTGTTGGATGGCCCCGCTGATCCCACAGGCGATGTAGAGATCCGGGGCGACGACGGTCCCGGTCTGGCCCACCTGGTCGGAGTGCGGGCGCCAGCCGTTGTTGGTGACCACCCGGGAGCAGCCCACGACGCCGCCGAGCAGCCCGGCCAGTTCCTCGAGAGGCCCGAATCCTTCGGGGCTTCCCACGCCGCGGCCACCGCTCACCACTACCGGGGCCGTCGCCAGGGTCACTCCTTCGGCCGTGACCTCACGGTCGACGACCTTCGTCACCAGATGCTCTACGGACAACTCCGGAGTGAAGTGCTCGACTGTGGCGGCACCGGTGGCCGGCGCCGGAGTCGCTTCGACGCTGTGCTCGGTCACCGTCACCAGCTTGATGGGCGCCTCGAGGGTGGCCGCCTCAAGGAGCGAGCCGCCCCAACGCGTCCTCGTGATCTGCCACAACTCGCCCGAAGCGTCTATCTCGGTGCAGTTGGCCACCATCGGGAACCCCGTGACCGCCCCGAGATGGGCCATGACCTCGTTGCCGCGTTCGGTCCCGGTCGTGACGACGGCCTCCGGCATCTGCAGCACCGTGAGCTGCGCCAGCGCCTCGCCCCACGCCATCGGTGAGTAGTCGTCGAGACCCTCGTAGGTGATCACGTGATGCTTGGCGACGCCGTACTCGGCGAGTCCCTCTATCTCGGCACCGATGCTCACAGCGTGGATCTCGTCTCCAAGGGACCGTGCCAAGGTCAGGCCCTGGAGCGTGCTCTCCTCGATCTCGCCCCGGTCGTGGGTGATGAGGACGAATATCACGAACCCACCACCTGGAGCTCCTCGAGCACGTCGACGGCGGCGGCGGCATCGGCCAGGATCGTCGTCTCCGAAACCTCTTGAGGCGGGGTGATCAGCCGCACCATCGCCTGGCCGCTGCCCACCCGCTCGGGGTCGACATTGGTGACCTCGGCCTTCTTGGCGTTGAGCCTTCCCTTGAGAGTCGGGTAGCGGGGAAGGTTGATCCCCTCCTTGACCGCCACCACCGCGGGAAGTGGCAGCTGGTACACCTCGGAGCCGGTGGCGGTGTCGCGTCGCAGGCGGACCGAGCCTTCCCCGACGGTGATGCCCTTGATCCCGCTGACGACCGGGCGTCCCAGGGAATGCGCCACCCTTATCCCGACCTGATAGCCACCTGCGTCGGCGGACTCGTTGCCGAAGAGAATCAGATCGAAGGGCTCCTCGGATTCCAGATCCTCGACGGCCGCCGCGATGGCCGTCGCCGTCGAGATCGGATCCCAGTCCGACCCGTCGGTGCCGATCAAGACGGCCTCATGTGCGCCTACCGCCAGTGCGGAGCGCAGCTGCTCCTCGGCCTCGGGTGGTCCCAGGGTGAGGACCGTGACCACACCTTCTGTGGCTTCGGCGATCTGCACGGCCGCCTCCACGGCGCATTCCTCATGGGGGCTGACGGTGAAGGAGAGCAGGCCGGTGTCGATCGCCTGACCGTCATCGGTCAGCACGATTCGGGCCCCCGGGGCAGGCACCCTCTTGACACACACCAAGACCCGCATCAGGGCTCCGTAGCCCTCGCACGGGACCCCGCATCCGCTTCTGCGTCGGAAAACCCGGGCATAGGCCGGATTTTCCGACACAGAAAGGCTGAAGACACGCTTCCTAGCCCTTCATCCGTGAGTTGTCGGGGTCGAACAGGGGCGTGCTCCCGGCGACAGCCACCTTCACCGGGTACAGCTCGTTCATGTACATCACTTTGAGGTCGGTGCCCACCACGGCATGCTCGGGTGGCAGATAGCCCAAGAGCAGGTACTTGCCCACCGAGGGCCCGGCCCCGGCGCTGGTCACTCTCGACACTCGACCCTTGGCGTCGACGATGCGCTCGCCGTCGATGGTCAGGATCGGCTCGTTGCCGCCGGTCGGATACCGGACAATGCCCTCGGCGGACATGTGGTCCTCCACGGTGAATGTGCACAGGGTTGCGGCAGGCTCGGACTCACGGGCCTTCAGGTATGCCTCCTTGCCGATGAAATCGGCAGCCTTGACTCTCGGTCTCGCCAGACCGGCCTCCACCGGGTCGTACTCCGACTCCAGCTCGGCGCCCATGAGGCGATAGCCCTTCTCCAGACGACCGGAGGTTCCGTAGACGCCGGCGCCGACAGGGACGATGCCGAACTCCTGGCCGGCCTCCCAGAGTGCCTCCCAAAGTGCAAGGCCGTGGTCCATGTCGGTATAGATCTCCCATCCGAGCTCCCCGACGTAGGAGATGCGAAGGAGGCGAACCGGGATCGAGCCGATGGTGATCTCCTTGGTCCAGCCGTAGGGCAGGCCCTCGTCGGAGACGTCGTCGTCGGTCACCTTGGCCATTACGTCGGCCGCCTTAGGGCCCCAGAGGCCGACCGTGCAGATGTCGGAGGTGATGTCCTCGAAGACGACCGAGCCGTCTTCGGGGAGGTGCTTGCGGAACCAATGACTGTCTCGGGGGCCGTCGAAGCCGCCGGAGATGATCCGGAACCGGTCGTCGCCGGTCCTCATCAGTGTCAGGTCCGCCTTGAACCCCCCTTCGGGCGTCAGCAGCGGCGTGTAGACGGAGCGCCCGACCGGCTGATCACACTTGTTGACGGTCATCTTCTCCATGTAGTCGACCGCACCGGGCCCGCTCACCTCGAATATGGCGAAGGCGGTCAGGTCCACCATCCCCACACCGTCGCGAAGGGCGAGGTGCTCGGCATTCTGCAACGGCGACCACCAGCGGGCGTCCCACTCGTGGGGACGTTCCGGGATGCGATCGGCGTACTTCTCGAGGAGAGGCGCATTCGACTCGTACCAGTGGGGCCGCTCCCAGTTGCCCGCCTCGAAGTAGACAGCGCCCAGAGCCGACGTGGCCGGGTGGAAAGGGCTGAGCCGCAGACCGCGACGGCTCTCCCACTGCTCCCTCGGGTGGACGATGCCGTAGGTCTTGTTGAAGTGCTCGGCGCACCGGGCGAGGATGTGCTCCTCGGTGCGCTGGTTGTCGTAGAAGCGGGCGACATCGGAGGCATGAGGATCGACCTCGGGGTAGCCCTGGGTCATCCACTCGGCGATGGCACGGCCGGTGCCCGGGCCCTCCTTGATCCAGATGGCGGCGCAGGACC
Organism: Acidimicrobiia bacterium; assembly: GCA_049692815.1. Classification (GTDB taxonomy): domain Bacteria; phylum Actinomycetota; class Acidimicrobiia; order Spongiisociales; family ZC4RG35; genus JANQRA01. The sequence goes on along the minus strand of JBAVPF010000014.1, from coordinate 2,641 downwards.
AGAGGTTGCGAACCTCGGTCTCCCCCACCAGCGGCATGGCGTCGGGGGTCAGCGACAGGAGCCCGTTTATCCCGTATCGCATCTCGGCATCGCCGAGGAACGGCATCAGCTCGATCGCCTGCTCCAGCTGAGGGTCGAAATCGTCCTGGGTGAGGGGGAGCTCGGTTGGAGACAGCCTCGCCTCGTCGATCGAAGGGATCGTGTCCGGGTGGTGGAAGATGGGGCGATGGGCGTAGGAGCCGACCTCCATCGACCCTGCTGTTTGACGCTCGTACATGAACGTGTCCATGTCCCGGACGATCGGATAGCCGATCTCGTTGCCGGTGGCCTGGAGAACCTGCAACGGGCCCACGTCGATCATCTGGTGCACTGCTGGGGTGAGGGGGATCGTTGCTCCCGCCATCCGGGCCATACGCGGGGACCAGATGCCGCAGGCAACGACGACGTATTCGGATTCGATTCGGCCGCGGCCGGTTACGACGGCGGTGACGCGGCCGTCAGCGGTCTCGATGTCGAGGACCTCGGTGTTCGGCGAGACGGTCAGGGCGCCCTTGTCGATTGCGGTCTGTCGCATCAGCGTCCCCGCCTGGAGTGAGTCGACCACTGACACCGAAGGGGTGTAGAAGCCGCCGAGGATCACCGACTCGTCGATGAACGGGACCATCTCCTTGACCTGGCTCGGGCTGACCAACTGGGCCTCGATGCCCCAGGTCTTGGCGGAGGTCATGCGTCGACGCAGGTCCTCCAGTCGGGCCTCTGTGCGCGCCACCTCGATACCGCCGCAGAACGTGTTGACCCCCATGGCCTCGTACTGGGCCTGGCTGTCCCGGGTGAGATGGGTCATCTCCTTGTTGTGGTCGACGGGGAAGATGAAGTTGGAGGCGTGCCCGGTGGACCCGCCAGGATTGGGCAGCGGCCCCTTGTCGACCTGCACGATGTCCCGCCAACCCAGCTCGGCGAGATGGTGCACCACGGAGTTGCCGACGATCCCGGCCCCGATCACCACTACCTGGGCCGACGTGGGTGTGTCGCTCACAGTCCTCTCTTCCTTTTGGAGTCGCCCTCTTACCGTACAGTGGACCGATGGGTCGACATCGGGGAGAACTGCTTTTCACACGGTGTTTTCCCCGATAGACTCACCGGCCAATTCCCACTTTACAGCACTCGTCCCACACAGTGGGACGCCGGGAGGACAACGGATGAGTGAAGAAGAGCTGGATCTTTCCACCCTCTCCGACGAAGACCTCGTCGCCCAGATGCACGACGACCTCTACGACGGGATGGCCGACGAGATCTACGAGGGAACCCACATACTGCTCGACCGCGGCTGGGAGGCCCAGAAGGTCCTCAACGAGGCCCTGGTCGAGGCCATGCGCATCGTCGGCATCGACTTCCGCGACGGCATCCTCTTCGTGCCCGAGGTGCTGTTGGCGGCCAAGGCGATGAAGGCCGGGATGGCCGTGTTGCGCCCTCTCCTCGCCGAGACCGGGGCGGAGACCGTAGGCACGGTCGTGATCGGGACGGTCAAGGGCGACATCCACGACATCGGGAAGAACCTCGTCGCAATGATGCTGGAGGGAGCAGGCTTCGAGGTATTCGATCTCGGCATCAACACCGACGCCGACTCGTTCATCCAGGCCCTCGACGAGCACAAGCCGGACATCCTCGGGATGTCTGCCCTGCTCACCACGACGATGCCCTACATGAAGGTGGTCATCGACACCATGGTGGAGAAGGGGATCCGGGACCATTACATCGTCCTCGTGGGCGGAGCGCCGCTCAACGAGGAATTCGGCGACGCCGTTGGCGCCGACGCCTACTGCCGGGATGCCGCGGTCGCCGCCGACACGGCGAAGAAGCTCGTCTCGGAGCGGCGTGGCAACGCGGCCTGAGCCCGCCCGCCGACAGCCATCCGTGCTCGTGCTCGGGTGTGGAGCACTCGCCCGAGAGCTTCTCCAGGTCGTCGCACACAACGATCTCGACAACATCCGCGTCGAGTGCCTCCCGGCGGTGCTCCACAACACGCCGGACAAGATCCCGGATGCCGTGAGACGACGTCTGGAGACGGCCGGCGGATACGACACCGTCTTCGTGGCCTACGGCGACTGCGGGACCGGCGGTGCCCTCGACGCCGTCCTCGCCGAGTATGGAGCCGAGAGGCTGCCTGGGGCACACTGCTATGAGTTCTTCGCCGGCCTCGACGCGTTCGCCGCGATGCACGAGTCGGAGCCGGGAACGCTCTACCTCACCGACTACCTGGCCCGGCATTTCGACAGAGTCGTCTGGCGGGGCCTGGGGCTCGATCGCTGGCCCGAGCTGCGCGACGACTACTTCGGGAACTATCGGAGAGTCGTCTACCTGGCACAGACGGACGACCCGGTTCGCACCGGAGAGGCCCGCGAGGCTGCCCGCCGGCTGGGGCTGGATTTCGAGCGCCGTCTCGTCGGATATGGCGTGATGGAGCCGGAGCTGGTTCGGGTGGCAGAACAGGCCACGCCGTGACACGCACCGTGCTCTCTTCTGCGAGCCGTGAGGTCGTCATCGGGTTCGACCAGCCCTTCGTGATCATCGGGGAGCGGATCAATCCGACCGGGCGGAAACTCCTCGCCGAGGAGATGAAGAACGGTGACTATTCCCGCGT
>JBAVPF010000013.1:0-8551 GCA_049692815.1 Acidimicrobiia bacterium | reverse complement strand
CGGCCACGATCGCCCCAGCCCGGGGTGCCGATCGACGTGACCGTCCCGCTCCGTGCCACCTCGGCCGTGGTCCCGGCAGGTTGGAGGGTTCGCTTGTCCCTGTCCGGGGCCGACTTTCCCGTGGTGTGGCCTCCGCCGCGAAGCTTCACCCTGATCATCGAGCCATCGGCAAGCCGTCTCCGGCTCCCGGTCGCCCCCGCGCGGGATCCGGGCCGCCGGTTGACACTCCCCGCGGCCGGAGAGCAGCCCCCTGCTCCCAGCGAGCTGGCCAGGTCGGTGAGCGGGTGGGAGACGATCAGAGACGGAAACCGAACCGTGTTCCGACGCGACCGGGCCAGCGTCGAGCATCAACCGGAGCGAGAAGGCCTCACCTATGAGGCCGAGCAGTGGTGGACGGTGAGCGTCGACGACGACGACCCCGGGTCGACGGTGGCCGCGACCTGGTCGCAGGCAGCCCTTCGCCGCACTGGTTGGGAGGTGGCGACCGAGGGAACGATTCGGGTCTCCGGAAGGGAGGCCTTCGAGGTGACGGTGGAGCTGGCGGCATCGTTGGACGGAGAGACCGTCTTCGAGCGAGCGTGGGGCGAGACGATCCCGCGAGAGTGGGTTTGAGCTGCCAGGACAGCTGTCAGCAGAGCCGATGTCGTCTGTAATCTTCGCCGATGGAGAGCACCCTTCCCCGTGAGGCCTATGTCGGCCAGGATTGGTTCGAGCGTGAGAGGGACCGTGTCTTCGAGAGCCAGTGGTTCTGCGTGGGCCGTGACGAGGAGGTGCCCGATCCCGGCGATCACCTGGTCTGCGAAGTTGCCGGCGAGAGCGTCATCGTCACCCGGCAGCGACACGGCGGGCTGGCCGCCTACGTCAATCTGTGCCGTCACCGCGGCAGCAGGCTGAGCGACGCCCCCGGCAAGCCCGACCAGCAGACCGTCGGCCCCAGCGGGACCTTCAGGGGCTCCATCCAATGCCCGTACCACGGCTGGACCTACTCGTTCGACGGCCACTTGCGCGCCGCCCCCTTCCTGGAGAGTGACGAAGTCCCCAAGGAGAGCCTGCCCCTGCACCGCGTGGCTGTCGAGACATGGAGAGGGTTTCTGTGGCTGCATCTCCGGCCAGACTCGGCTCAACCTCTCGCCTCCCAATTCCAGGGGGGTGAGACCCATCTGGCCAACTACCCGCTCGCCGACCTCCGGGTGACGTCACGCGTCGTCTACCAGATCGCAGCCAACTGGAAGGCGATCGTCGAGAACTACAACGAGTGCTACCACTGCGGCCCGGTCCACCCGGAGCTCGTCGAGTTGGTGCCGGCCTTCCGTCAGAGGGGAGGATCGGACCTCGATTGGGACACCGGGATCCCGCATCGTGAGGGTGCCTGGACCTTCACGTCGACAGGAACCACAAACCGTCTTCCCTTCCCCGGTCTGACCGAAGAGGAGCAGACACGTCACAAGGGCCTGCTGGTGTATCCCAACCTGATGTTGAGTGTGTCGGCCGATCACATCGTCGCCTTCACCCTCTACCCGCGGGGACCTGCCGCCACCACGGTCGTGTGCGACTTCCTCTTCCACGTCGACGAGGTCGCCAAGGCCGATTTCGACCCCACCGACGCCATCGAGTTCTGGGACATGGTCAACAGGCAGGACTGGAGGATCTGTGAGAGTGTGCAGTCGGGCATGACGTCACGACGTTTCCAAACCGGGTTCTACGCACCGATGGAGGACTATTCGATGGACATCCGGCGCTACATCGACGGCCTGATGTGAACCATCGTCGCGTCGTGGTCCTCGGCCTCGGGGGCATCGGCAGCGCCGCGCTCTACTGGGCCTCCCGCCGCCTTGGGGGCGAAGTCACCGGCATCGAGCAGTTCCAGACCGGTCACCTGATGGGAGGATCCGAGGATCACAGCCGGATCATTCGCCTCTCCTATCACACGCCGGCCTACGTCGAGTTGGCGAGGAGGGCATACCAAGCCTGGGACTCACTCGAGGAGGACTCGGGCGAGAGGGTGATCATGACGACGGGGGGCCTCGACCTGGCCCCGGCCGACGCCACCATCGGGCTCGAGGACTACCGATCGTCGATGACCGCCTCCGGCGTCGGGTTCGAGGAGCTGGAGGCCGACGAGATCATGCGCCGATGGCCGCAGTGGCGGTTGGCCGAGGACGTGACCGCCCTGTTCCAGGAGAAGTCCGGCATCGCGATGGCGTCCCGGGCAAACTCGGCCCACCGTCAGATGGCAGTCGAGCACGGGGCAGAGGTGGTCCCGACCAGCGAGGTCGAATCGGTGACCGAGACCACCGACGGCGTCCTGGTGGAGACAGACGGCGCCCGATACCTGGCCGATAGTCTCATCGTCGCCGCCGGCGCCTGGACAAACCGGGTGACCGAGCCCCTCGGCATCCATTTCCCCCTCGAAGTCACCCAGGAACAGGTCGTGTACCTGACACCCGGAGACCCGGCGGCGTTCGCACCGGAACGCTTCCCCATCTGGATCTGGATGACCGAGCCCTCGTTCTACGGCTTCCCGGTCTTCGGCGAACCGGCTGTGAAGGTGGCCTGGGACCGCTGCGAGCTGGTGACGGCCCCCGACACGAGAGAGCTCGAGCCCAGAGCGGACGTGACGGAGACGATCAGACGATTCGTGGCCCAGCATCTCCCCGGTGCCGACGGTGGCGTGCATCTGGCACGCACCTGTCTCTACACCCTCACCCCGGATCGCGACTTCATCATCGATCGGCTTCCCGGCCGGGAACGGGTCTTCGTGGCCGTCGGTGCCGGGCACGCCTTCAAGTTCGCCTCATTGCTGGGGTCGATTCTGGTCGACATGGCCCTCGACGGGGAGAGCAGACACGACACACGGCCGTTCGCCGCCGACCGAGCCATCCTCAGGGATCCGAGCCCGACGCGCTCCTACATGGTCTGAGATGGACACCCGGCCCGGGCCGACAGGCCGCCGCGGCCATCGCGTCGAAGCCAACCGCGTCAGAAGAGGACGTCGATCGGTCGCGGTATGGTCGAAGAGAGCGACCAGAAAGGTGAGTAATGCCTGCGATCGAAGTCATCAAGGCCGCCGAGCGTCAGATCGCACAGGCCGACGCCACGAGCGGGATGGTTCGAGAGCGAGCCGTCGAAAACGAGAGGGTGTGGGTCGGTCTGGTGCGGGCCGCCCCGGGCAGACCCTCGGGATGGCACCACCACGGCGACTACGACACCGTGTTCTACGTCGAAACGGGCCGAATATGCATGGAGTGGGGGCCGGGGGGCAATGAGGTGGTCGAAGCCGGGCCGGGCGACTTCGTGCATGTGCCCCCGCAGACGATCCACCGCGAGATGAACCCCGGCGACCACGAGGGCGTGGTCATCCTCACCCGAGTCGGTGAGGGGCCTCCCGTGGTGAATGTCGAGGGACCGGAGGACGGCAGCTAGACCCCGCCGTCCAGGACCGGCCAACAGGCAGCTGCGGCCGTCGCATCGAGGGCCACCGGGCCCGGATCGTCGGAGACACAGCGCGCCGCCACTTCCTCGGGCAGGGTGCCCGACTGAAGCAGCGGGCAGCGGGGATGGAATCGACAGCCCGGTGGCATGTGGGAGAGATCGGGGATCTCCCCCTTGAGGATCTGCTGCTCCATCTCTCTCGTCTCGGGGACGACGGAGAGGAGCGCCCGCGTGTAGGGATGGCGTGGGTGGTCGAGGATCTCCTCGGTCACCCCGGTCTCGACGATCCGTCCCAGATACATCACTGCGATCCGATCGGCGATGTTCCACGCCAGCCCGAGGTCGTGGGTCACGACCAGGATGGAGAGACCGGTCTCTTCGACGAGCTTTCGCATCAGAGCCAGGATCTCGCCGCGAATCGAGGCATCGAGACTCGCCACCGGCTCGTCGGCGAGGAGCACACGCGGCTCCATCACCATCGCCCCGGCGATGACGACCCTTTGCCGCTGGCCGCCGGAGATCTCGTGGGGATAGAGCTTCAGGAACCGCTCCGGAGGACGCAGCCCGGCCCGGGACAGCGCCAGCTTCACCTGCTCCGCCTCGTCCCCTCGATCACGGCGGATCCGAAGGCCCTCGGCGACGATCTCGTAGATGGTCTGCCGCGGGTTCAATGCCCCGGTCGGGTCCTGAAAGACCATTTGCACTGCTGGATCCTGGAAGATGGCCTGGGGTTGCCCGTCGAGGCGGATCTTGCCCGATGTCACCTTCTGCAGACCTTGAATGGCGCGCACCAGGGTCGTCTTCCCCGACCCCGACTCGCCGACCAGCGCCAACACCTCTCCGGGCATCACTCGCAGGGATGCACCGTCGACGGCCCGCGCAGTCCCGAAGTGCACGTGGAGGTCCTCCACCTCCACGAGAGGCGTCATGTCAGAACGCATGCAGCACTCCTCTCCTCCCCGGCAGGCCGCAACTCCGGCTCGACGGGAAGACAGGCGTCGTGGGCCATCGGGCATCTGGGGTGGAACGGACAGCCGGCCGGGAGGGCGTCCGGGGCAGGAGGGTCACCGCCTAGACCCGACGGCCTCATCCGGGAGCTCATGTCGCCGATGGTGGGGAAGGCGGCGGCGAGCCCCTTCGTGTACGGGTGGGCGGCCGACTCGAAGACCTCCCATGCCGGCCCGTACTCCACCACCCTCCCCGCGTACATGACGGCCAGGCGCCTGCAGGCGTAGGTGAGGACGGACAGGTCGTGCGTGATGAACATGAGGGTCAGATCGCGTTCCGCCTTGAGCTCCTCGAGCAAGGCGAGGACCTGGGCCTGGACCATGAGATCGAGAGCCGTTGTCGGCTCGTCGGCTATCAGGAGCAACGGATCACAGGCGAGCGCCATGGCGATGAGCACCCGCTGCCGCTGGCCTCCGGAGAGCTGATGCGGAAACGAATCCGCACGCCACCCGGGCAGGCCAACCCGGCCCAGCAACTCCTCGGTGCGCGACCGCGCCTCCTTGGCAGATCGAGCCGTCCTGTGCACGAGCATGGGCTCGGCGATCTGATCACCGACACTCTGCACCGGATTGAGGGCGTGTAGCGCGCCCTGAAAGACGATCGCACCCGATGTCCACCGCACCGCGCGCAGCCCGCCGGGATTGAGGCTGAGCACGTCCTTGCCATCGAGTGTCACCCGGCCTTCGATGTCGGTCCCGGCCGGGAGGAGACGGAGGATGGCCCCGGCCAGGGTGGACTTCCCGCAGCCGGATTCGCCGGCCAATCCAAGTGAGTCGCCCCTGTCGAGATCGAAGCTGACACCACGTACCGCAGGGACCGGGCCTCCCGCCGTGTGGTAGGTGACCTTCAGGTCCGACACGCTGAGAAGCGGCTCGTTCACCGGCTGCCCCCGAGACGCGGGTTGGCGATCTCCTCGAGTGTGCGCCCGAGGAGGGTGAAAGCCAGGACGACGGCGAGGATGCCCACGCCGGCGGGGAGGAAGTACCACCAGGCGTTGCGGGTCATCGCACCGTTGGCGAACGCCTCCTCCAGGGTCTTCCCCCACGAGGCGGACGACGGGTCGCCAAGCCCGAGAAAGGAGAGCGTTGTCTCGGTGAGGATCGAGATAGGAACCGCCAGTGTGGCGTTGGCCAGGATCAGACCACTGACGTTGGGCAGGATGTGATGACCGACGATGTGAAACCCACCGCCTCCCAGGGAGCGGGCCCGATCGACGAACAGCCTCTGTTTGACGGTGAGCACCTGGGCCCTCACCAGCCGCGCAGTCGACGGCCATGACGTGATGCCGATGACGAAGATGATGTTCCACACCGACCTGCCCAACACCGAGGCGAGCACGATGGCCAGGGGAAGGAAGGGGATCACGAGAAACCACTCGGTCAGGCGCATCAGCACGCCATCGAGCCTTCCACCGACGAAACCCGAGACCACGCCCACCACCGACCCGATGAAGATGGTCAGCACCGTGGCGGCCAGCCCGACGAAGAGGCTCACGCGCGAGCCCCAGACGAATTGCGCCCAGACCGACCGGCGTATGTAGTCCGTTCCCAACGGCCCGAAATCCCAGGGTGTCGCCCACTGGGGGTTGCCCTGCTGTCTGGCGAAGACCGGGTTGAGCTCACGGACATCGGCCAGCAGCGGCGCCGCCACCGCTACCAGCACGAAGAGAGTCAGGACCGTGAGACCGATCATCCCCTGACGCGACGACCGGAATTGCTTCCACGCCCTCGCCGCTGTCGCCCGGCGTCTCTGCATGGCGAGACTTGCCATCACTCCTCCACCCGCGGGTCCAGATAGGCGTAACTGATGTCGGCCACGAGGTTGAAGAAGATCACCGCCGCGCTGAAGAGCAGGAACAGGCCCTGCAACATGGGAAGGTCGGGCCCCCTGATGGCGTCGGCGGTGGCCTTGCCCAACCCGGGCCAGGAGTAGACGGCCTCCACTGCGATGGCCCCGGAAAGCACGAACCCGAAGTTGATGGCAGTGAGAGTCACGACCGGGAGCAGTGCGTTGGGCACCGCATGGCGACGGCGCACGATCTTGTCTCGCAGCCCTTTGGCACGCGCCACCACCAGATAGTCCTCCCCCATCACGTCGAGCAGGGAGCTCCGTGTTATGAGCGCGTATTCACCCAGGTAGGCCAGGGTCAGGGTCATCGCCGGGAGGAAGATGTGATGCAGCTGGTCGAGCAGTCTCTCCAGGCCGGTGGCGGTCGAGCCCGGATCGACGATGCCCCCGACCGGGAACCACGGGAGCACCACCGCGAAGCCCACCAGGAGCAGCATGCCCAGCCAGAAGTCGGGCATGGAGTAGAACAGCATCGTCCCCGAGGTGATGACGTGGTCCTTCCAAGTGTTGCGTCGCCACGCCGCGGCGATCCCCATAAGGGTCCCGATGACGGCGGAGAAGATCGCAGACAAGCCGACCAATGCCAGGGTGGCCGGGATCTTGGCGGTGATCTCACTCCAGACCGGTTGCCGGCTCTGATACGAGATGCCCAGGTCCCCTTTCAGGGTCTCCCGAACGTAGTAGAGGAACTGGGTGGCGACCGGCTTGTCCAGGCCGAAGGAGACCCGCAGGTTATCGATCGTCTCCTGAGGCACGTTGCGTCCCCGGAACAACGAGCCGATCGGGTCCTTCTGGACGATCCGGAACAGGAAGAAGTTGAAGACGAGGACGAAGACGAGGGTGAGCGCCGATCCGAGGACCTTGCGGCCGACGAACCGGGCTCTCCCTCCGTCTCTTGACCGAGCCAGCGTCTACTCCCGCTCGTCCTCGCTTTGGCGACGTGCGAACAAGGCCGCGCCACCTCCGACGACGACAACGGCGGCTCCAACGATCCACACCCAGGGCGGGACGCCTCCACCCGAGTCCGACGGCGCCTGAGTGGTGCCGGGGGCCGAAGTGGTGGCCGTCGTGTCACCGGGAGCGGTCGATCCGGAGGCGGCCGTGGTTTCGGTCGGTCCCTCGGCTCCCACCGGGTGCAGTAGCACGTAGCTGGGCGAGGAGTTGGAGAACATCACCGGGCCGATCCCCGCAGGCTGTTGCACCCAGCCCTCGAAGGTGTCTGTGCGATATGCCTGGAGGTCGGGGCTGAGCCACATCGGGATGTACACCGCCGCATCGTGCAGGATGGTCAGCATCTGGTGGACGAGATCTATCCGTGTCCCCTCGTCCAGTTCCTGGTTCTGCTGGGTGTACAAGGCGTCGAACTCGGGATCGAACCAGTTGGCGTCGTTGTAGTTGGCCAGCTCGGCCTCGGTGAAATAGCTGAGCATCGGGTCCGGATCGACGAACGGCACCCACCCCCAGTAGAAGGTGTCGTACGTGCCGTCGACGATCACCCCGAACAGGGCATCCTGGTCATACGCCGCGAGCTCGACGCCTATCCCGATGTCGGCCATCCAGCCGACCATGAGGTCGCCGATGGGCCCGGCGAGGTCGCTGTCGGTGTTGACTGCATGGCGGAGGATGATCGGGTTGGTCCCATCCGGCATCTCCCGGATCCCGTCACCGTCTGTGTCCAGGTAGCCGGCGTCGTCGAGGATCTGGTTCGCCAGGGCGGGGTCGTAGGTGTATTGATCCTCAGGCGGGATGTCGGCCAGCCACTTGGGGTCGGCCGAGGGGCTCATCACCTCGAGGGGCGACGCCAGGTTGAACCAGAGGTCCTCGATGCCGGCCTGTCGATCGATGCCATGGGCGATTGCCCGACGCACGTCGACGTCGAGAAGCGCAGGATGGGGCTGGCCCTCGGCCGCGCCGCCGTTGATGGCGATCTCGTCGAACCCTCCCTGCTGGCCGGCCACGACCGCGATGTTGGGATCGGCCATCAGGGCGTCCGCGGAGGCCGCCGGGAAGCCATGGATGGCATCCAGCTGGTTCTGCTGGAGGGCGGCGACCATGGCGTCGGGGTTCTCGAAGAGCTGGAAGACGATCTTGTCGTAGGGGGGTTGCTGTCCCTCCCACCCGTAATAGCTCGGGTTGGCCTCCATGACGACCGACTGACCCTTGTTGAACTCGGTGACGACGAAGGGGCCGCTGCCCGGCACGTCGGCTCCCGGGTCGAACTGAGACGCAGCGTCGTAGTCGGTGGCGATCGACTCCCAGGTGT
>JBAVPF010000012.1:0-7581 GCA_049692815.1 Acidimicrobiia bacterium | reverse complement strand
GTCCTCGACGTCCCCGAGCCGTGGCTGGTCGTGGAGCAGGCCGCCCGCCACCAACCCGACGGCGGCATCGTGTCCATTTACCTGCCGACGGTGCCGCAGGTGCAGACGACGGTGGAGACTGCCCGGGAGCTGGGTAGGTTCACCGAGATCGAGGTGATCGAGTTCATGATGAGGGAGTGGAACGTTCAGGGGCGTTCGGTGCGGCCGGCTCACACCATGGTGGGCCACACAGGGTTCCTCATATTCATGCGGAAAGTGGCCGATGTACGAGACGGAACTAACCCGGGGTACTAAACAGGGTCATTCGTATACTGACCGAAGGCGACCCGTGGCCAGGAGGTAGCCGTGGATGAAGGACGTAATCACGAGGATGCGACGCAGCTTCGCAAAGTCGTGTCCGCGCTCGAAGAAGAAGTCTCTTTCCTGCGTCGGCGTCTTCGCGAGGCTCCCGGCAAGGCAGAGGCCCTGGAAGCCGATCTGGTGCGGGCCCAGGAGCGGCTCGAGCGGGTAGTCGCCCAGAACGACAGGCTCTCCGCGCTCCTCGAGGAGGCCCGGGAGCAGCTCGGGGTCCTTCGTGAGGAGGTGGAGAAGCTCACCCAGCCCCCCAACAACTTTGGAACGGTCCTCAAGGTGAGCGAGGACGGCACCGTCGACATCCTCACCGGCAACCGCAAGCTCCGGGTGGCCGCCCAGCCCTCGGTCGAGGTGAAGAAGCTGCAAGTCGGTCAGGAGGTCCTGCTGAACGAGGCCTTCAACATCATCGACGTCCGTTTCTTCGAGCCTGCGGGCGAGATCCTCCGTGTCAGGGAGACCATGTCTGACGGTCGTGTGGTGGTGATCGCCCATGCCGACGAGGAGCGTGTACTCAGCCGGTCCGACGCCATGGCCGACGTCCACCTCCGCGCCGGCGATTACATCCGCATCGACCCCAAGACTTCCCTGATCCTGGAGAAGCTCGAAAGGCCCGAGGTCGAGGAACTCGTCCTGGAAGAGGTCCCCGACATCACCTACAAGGAGGTGGGGGGCCTGGCCGAGCAGATCGAGATGATCCGGGACACTGTCGAGTTGCCGTATCTGCATCGCGATCTGTTCCGCGAGTACGAGTTGGAGCCGCCCAAGGGGATCCTCCTGTACGGCCCTCCGGGCTGTGGCAAGACCCTCATCGCCAAGGCGGTGGCCAACAGTCTCGCCAAGAAGGTCTCCGAGACGACCGGGAACCCCGACGTGCGCTCGTACTTCCTCAACATCAAGGGGCCGGAGCTGCTCAACAAGTGGGTCGGTGAGACCGAGCGCCAGATCCGGCTGATATTCCAGAGGGCCAAAGAGAAGTCCGACGAAGGCGTGCCGGTGATCGTCTTCTTCGACGAGATGGACTCGCTGTTCCGGACACGAGGCACCGGCATCAGCTCGGATGTCGAGTCGACCATCGTCCCCCAGCTGCTCTCAGAGTTGGATGGTGTCGAGGCGTTGAAGAACGTCGTGGTGATCGGCGCCTCCAACCGTGAGGACCTCATCGACCCGGCGATCCTGCGGCCCGGCCGTCTCGACGTGAAGATCAAGATCAACCGGCCCAACCCGGTGGCGGCCACTGAGATCTTCCGCATCTACCTGACCGACGAGACGCCTCTCGACCCGGAGGAGATCGGCGACCGGGCCCCGGCCGAGGCGATAGGCGCCATGATCGAGGCCACCGTCGCAGGCATGTACTCGGAGGAGAAGGAGAACGAGTTCCTCGAGGTCACTTATGCCAATGGAGACCGGGAGACTCTCTACTTCAAGGATTTCGCCAGCGGCGCCATGATCGAGAACATCGTGCGACGGGCCAAGAAGGACGCCATCAAGCGTCAGATCGCCACCGGAACCGGGGGTGTGCGCCAGGACGACCTCATCGCCGCGATCAAGCAGGAATTCCGCGAGCACGAGGATCTCCCCAACACGACCAACCCGGACGACTGGGCCAAGATCTCGGGCAAGAAGGGTGAGCGCATCGTTTACGTGCGCACCCTCGTGGGTGGGAACGAATCGAGCCGTCAGATCGAGAAGGTCGCCGGAGGCCAGTACCTCTGATGGCTCTGCCCTGATGGCGCTGCACAAGGTGGTGGGAACCGAGACCGAGTACGGGATCGTGGTGAGGGGGGATCCCGGCTTCAACCCGGCTGTCGCCTCGTCGCTCGTCGTCAACAGCTATCCGGGCGACCGGGTCAAGGTGCAGTGGTCTTATGAGGAGGAGTCTCCGGGCCGCGACGCCAGAGGCTTCGGTCACGACACATACGGCCTGATCGATCCTGAGGGGGCCGTGGTCAACTCGGTCCTCGCCAACGGCGCCCGTCTCTACGTCGACCATGCCCATCCCGAGTACTCCGGGCCCGAGACCTTCGATCCGCTGGAGGCCGCTTTGTACGACAAGGCCGGGGAGAGGGTCATGCATCGGGCCGCGGTCGCCGCGACGGAGTCGGCGGGCAGACAGATCTCGCTCTACAAGAACAACTCGGACGGCAAAGGCAACTCCTACGGCGCCCACGAGAACTATCTGCTGAGTAGGGAGACTCCCTTTGGCGATGTGATTCGGTACGCCACCACGTTCATGGTGACGAGACAGGTGTTCACGGGTGCGGGGAAGGTGGGCAAGGAGAACGACCGGCCCGACGTCGACTTCCAGGTAACCCAGCGCGCCGACTTCTTCGAGGAGGAGGTCGGTCTGGAGACCACACTGAAGAGACCGATCATCAACACCCGCGACGAGCCGCACGGCGACCCTTCCCGTTATCGCCGGCTCCACGTGATCATCGGCGATGCCAACCTCAGCGAATACCAGAACTTCCTGAAGCTGGGATCGACCGCACTGCTGCTGGCGGCGTTGGAGGACGGCGCCATCCCCGACCCTCTCGACCTGGACGAGCCGGTCGAGGCATGCTGGCAGGTGAGTCACGACCTGGACCTGCGGCGCCCCCTGGAGTTGGACGGCGGAGGCACGGCCACCGCCCTCGAGATCCAGGGGCGGTATCTGGAATGGTTGAGCAAGTACGTGGAGAAGGAGTTGGACGATCCGGTCTGGGACGACGTGATCGCCGAGTGGGCCCGCACCCTCGACCTGCTCGGCACCGACCCGGGCCGGCTGGCCGACACGTTGGATTGGGTGGCCAAGAAACGGCTCTTCGACGGTTACGTGGAGCGTGACGGTCTGGGATGGGACCACAGCAAGCTGCGGGCTCTCGACCTCCAATATCACGACATCGACCCGGACAAGGGCCTCTATCAGCGGCTGGCCGCCCGAGGTTCGTTCCGGAGGCTCTTCTCCGACGAGGAGATCATGGAGGCAGTCGACATCCCACCGGATCGCACCAGGGCCTACTTCCGGGGACGTTGCGTCAAGGAATTCGCCGACTCCCTGGTGGCTGCCAACTGGGATTCGCTCGTCTTCGACGTCGGTGAACCGCATCTCAAGCGGGTTCCTATGATGGAGCCACTGCGTGGAGACGCAGAGCGCGTCGGCGCTCTGCTCGACGAGGCAGAGGACGCCGCAGACCTGCTGCAGCGTCTGGAAGGATGAGCGAGGTTTGTTAGATGTCAGATAGAGAACGCGGGCAGTCCGAGGGCCGCCGCCAGGAAGAGACCGAGGACCAGGCCACCGAGGCCGTGGAGGCCGAGGCCGACCTCGACGCCCTCGATGACCTGCTGGACGAGATCGACGAAGTGCTCGAGGAGAACGCCGAGGAGTTCGTGAAGAACTACGTCCAGAAGGGTGGCCAGTGACGGACAGGCCGATGGGCCCACTGCCGCTAGACGCCCCCGTCCCCGGATCGAGCTTCACCGACCTCTTGGAGGCCATGGGCGCCGGCCCGGTTATGTCGATACCGCCGGGTCTCACCATCCCCTCCGTGCCGGAGGGCACCACCGTCCTCGCCCTGCGATACGCCGGTGGCGTCGTCATGGCCGGGGATCGCAGGGCCACCGAAGGCCACCTGGTGGCGCATCGGAGCATCAGGAAGGTCTTCCCCGCGGACATGTTCTCCGCCGTGGCCATCGCCGGGACTGCCGGTCTGGCCATGGACATGGTCAAGCTGTTCCAGGTGGAGTTGGAGCATTACGAGAAGATCGAGGGGATTCGCCTCTCTTTGGATGGCAAGGCTTCCTTCCTGGCGAGGCTGGTGCGCGGCCAACTCCCCATGGCGATGCAGGGTCTTGTGGTCGTGCCGCTTTTCGCCGGTTACGACGCCAAGGAGGGAAAGGGAAGGGTCTACACCTTCGATGTCGTCGGTGGCAGATATGAGGAGACCGACTTCGGGAGCACCGGCTCGGGCGCCCGTCTGGCCAAGTCGTACCTCCGCACCGTCTATCGGGAGGACATGACACCGGAGGAGGCGACGGCCACCGCGGTCAACGCCCTGGTCTCGGCGTCGACTGAGGACACCGCCACCGGGGGGCCCGACCTGTTGCGGGGAATCCTCCCCAATGTGGTGCGCATCGACGACAACGGTCTGGTCGAGGTCGAGGATGACGTGCTCCTGCCCCTCGCCGAGGACGCCGTGGAGATGATCAGATGACAATTCCCTTCTATGTCGCTCCCGAGCAGTTGGTCCGTGACAAGGCCGAGTTCGCCAGGAAGGGAATCGCCAGGGGCCGCTCGATCGTCGCCGTCGACTACGCCGACGGAGTGATGCTTCTGGCCGAGAATCCCTCGACCGCCCTCCACAAGATCTCAGAGGTCTACGACAGGATCGCCTTCGCCGGTGTCGGGCGTTACAACGAGTTCGAGACGCTGCGTAAGGCAGGGATCCGTCAGGCCGACCTGATGGGATACCTCTACTCCCGGGACGACGTCACCGCCATGGGGCTGGCGACGGCCTTCTCCCAGACCCTCGGTGTGATCTTCATCCGTGACCCGAAGCCGTTCGAAGTCGAGATTCTGCTCGCCGAGATCTCCGAGGACGGCTCCGAGCACAAGCTCTTCAGGATCACCTACGACGGCACGCTCTACGACGAGCGGCGGTATGTGGCCATCGGGGGGAAGGCCGAGCAGCTGACCGAAGCGCTCGAGGAGCTGTGGAGTGAGGGGATGAGCCTTCAGCAGGCCTTCGACGCGGGGACGGAGGCCTTCCGACGGGCCGAGGGCAGGGATTCGGAGGGCTGGGAGGTCGGCATTCTCGAGCAGGGCAACGGCAGACGGACCTTCCGGCGTCTCGACCTCTCCGAGCTGGCCTCCGGCTGACCACGGCCGGGTCGGAGCACCTCGCATGGACCGGCTTGACATAGGCTTCGACTGGGAGGGCATCCGGCTGGCCGGGACCCTCCATCTCCCCGACGGTCCGGAGCCGCATCCCGTGGTGATCATGCTCCAGGGATCGGGACCTTCGGACAGGGACGGCGACGGCTATTTCATCCCGATTCGCGACGCGTTCCTCGAAGCAGGGGTGGCCGTCTATTCCTACGACAAGCCCGGATGTGGGGAATCGACGGGGAGCTGGAAGGACTATGCGCTCTACGAGCGTGCCGACCAGGCGTCGGCCGCCAGGGCGGTGATTCAGGCACGCTCCGAGGTGGACTTCGACCTCGTCGGCTTCTGGGGCCAGAGCCAGGGTGGCTGGCTGGTGCAGATCCTCGCCGCCCGTCATGACGACCTGCCTTTCGCAATCTCCAACTCGGGCCCGTCCATAGGGGTCGAATCCCAGGATCTCTACGCGGTGGAGCACATGATGCGCGCCGACGGCTGCAGTGAGCCCGACATCTCGGCGACGCTCGAATACGTCAGGGCTGCACATGCGGCGGCCCTCGAGGACAGGAGCTTCGATGAGGTGTTCGTCGAGTTGGTGGAGCCGGCGTCGACTCATCCCTGGCACCGCTACGTGTCGGGTGCGGGCGAGGACGACTGGGGCTTGATGCGTCGTTTCGTGACGGAGGCGTATGACCCTCTGGAGGCGGTCCGGGAGATCGGCGTGCCCTACCTGGCGATATACGGGGCGAGGGACGTGCTGCTCCCGGCCTGGGAGAGTGCCCGGGATGTGGGGCTGGCATTGGAGGACGCACCGACCACCGACTCCACGGTCGTGGTGTTCCCCAAGGGTGACCATCGGATACATGACGTCGACATGGGCGGATTCGCCCGCGGGTATCTGGAGCTGTTGAGGGACTGGCTGGGAGTCCGGGTGTCCCGTTGAGGATTGTCGGTCTTGCACCGCCCCATTCGGGGTTAGCCTGACGTAGTGGACCGCAGGATCTTTGGGCTGGAAAACGAATACGGCGTCACCTGCACCCTGCGCGGGCAGCGGCGTCTCAGCCCGGACGAGGTTGCTCGCTACCTCTTTCGACGTGTCGTGTCCTGGGGTCGCTCTTCGAATGTCTTCCTGGAGAACGGTGCGCGGCTCTATCTGGACGTCGGATCACATCCCGAGTACGCCACGCCGGAATGCGACGACCTCGAAGACGTGGTCGCACACGACAAGGCCGGGGAGCGGATCCTGGAGGGCCTGGTCTCCGGAGCCGAGGAGCGTCTCGAGGAAGAGGGGATCCGCGGTGAGATCTACGTTTTCAAGAACAACACGGACAGCGCCGGCAACTCCTACGGCTGTCACGAGAACTACCTGGTCAGCCGGCACAAGGACTTCCATCGCACCGTCGACGTCCTCATACCCTTCCTGGTGACACGTCAGATCTTCGTGGGGGCGGGCAAGCTCACTCAGACCCCGCGCGGCACCGGCTATACGGTGGCCCAGCGGGCCGACCACATCTGGGAGGGTGTGTCGTCGGCGACCACCCGGTCCCGGCCCATCATCAACACCAGGGACGAGCCCCACGCCGACGCCGAGCGCTACCGGCGTCTCCACGTGATCGCCGGTGACTCCAACATGAGCGAGTACGCCACGTTCGTGAAGGTGGGGACCATGGTTGCCCTGCTCCAGATGATCGAGAGGGATGTCGTTTTCAGGGACCTCACCCTGGAGAACCCGATACGGGCGATCAGGGAGGTCTCCCACGACACCAGCTGCACCCGGAAGCTACGGCTGGCCAACGGCCGGGAGTTGAGTGCCCTCGACATCCAGTGGGAGTACCTCGACCGGGCGATGCGCTTCTCGCGCAGCCCCGGGTTCCCCACCCAGGTGCGAGCGGCGGTGGACCGTTGGGAGCATCTGCTCACCGGTCTGGAGAAAGACCCCATGACTCTCGACCGTGAGGTCGATTGGGTGATGAAGTACAAGTTGCTGGATCGCTATTCGACCAAGCGGGGGATTCCCATGTCGGACCCGCGTATGTCGATGATGGATCTGGCCTATCACGATGTGGACCGGACGAGGGGCCTCTACTACCTGATGGAGAATGCCGGGCTGACCGACCGAGTGGTCAGCGACGAGAAGGTGGCCGAGGCGGTGACCAAGCCGCCGCAGACGACGAGGGCGAGGCTGCGTGGCGCCTTCATCAAGGCTGCCAAGGCGAGGAAACGAGACTTCACCGTCGACTGGGTCCATCTGAAACTGAACGACCAGGCGCAGCGCACGGTGATGTGCAAGGACCCTTTCAAGTCGGAAGACGAGCGGGTCGAGAAGCTGATCGCCTCGCTATGACCGTTCTGTGAACGTTGGCTACGCG
>JBAVPF010000011.1:0-2966 GCA_049692815.1 Acidimicrobiia bacterium | reverse complement strand
GTGATAGCCGGCTCGGTCAACATCCTCGGCCTCGAGATCCGAACCACCCAGCTGACGGTGATCGTCATCGCCATCCTCTCCATGATCGGTCTCTGGTATTTCGTCACCAAGACCAAGACGGGACGGGCGATGAGGGCCGTGGCGGAGGACAAGGAAATCGCCGGCCTCATGGGCATCGATGTCGACCGGACGATCGTGACGGTGTTCGCCGTCGGCGGGGCAATGGCGGGCGTGGCCGCCCTCATGTGGTCTCTCCTCTTCCGCTCGGTCAACTACATCGTTGGGTTCATACCCGGGGTCAAAGCCTTCACGGCCGCAGTTCTCGGTGGAGTCGGGAACATCGGCGGTGCCATGGGTGGCGGTGTCCTTCTCGGGTTGTTCGAGGGTGTGGGCCCAATCCTGATCCTGGGCGGGTTGGGAATCCCGGGGGTGACCCAGCTCAAGGACGCCGTCGCTTTCACCGCATTGGTACTCGTGCTCGTGTTCCGTCCCACCGGCCTCTTCGGTGAGCGTCTCGGATCAGAGGACCGGGTATGACGGCGACCATCGCACCTGCACCCACATCCGACCACAGCGTCGAAAGCCGTGTCCAGTGGCGTCGGGTGCTCCGTGTTGGGGCAGTCGTCGGTTTGGTGATGATGTTTGTTTCGGCCAACGGCATGGTCGCCACGTTCAACGGCCGTCTCATCATCTACCCCATCCTCAGCCTTGGCTATCTGTTGCTGTTCGTCATCCCGTTCGTGGGGGGCACTCAGTTCACGAAGCGTGAGGAACTGGAGGGGGTGGAAACCGCCCCGCCCTCGGCGACCGACGCAGTGAACGCCGCTCTGGCCGGGCTACTGGGAGGTCTGATCCTCGGCTTGTTCGCATGGTTCGTGGATGCCGTGCCCGGAGTGCGGACGATCTTCCCCAGCATGAGCCCGGAGATGGTCGATGTCCTGACGTTTGGCCTCGGCGTGGGTACGGCCCTCGTGCTCCTGCCCCTGATCTCGGCCGCAATGGGCGCCCTTGCAGGCGGCTTGAGCCTGCTCTCCAAGACGACCAACAAGGCCTTGGGTGCCGGTGCATTGACTGTTGTCTCTTTCGCGTTGTTCCAGGTCGTCGTCGACGACTTCTTCGACTTCCTCCCCGCTGTCCCCGACTTCCTCTACACCCGGTCGGCCCTCACCATCGTCGCCGCCATCATCCTCTTTGCGGTTGGCGCCGCCGGAGCGATCTTCCTCCCCGGGCGGATGCCGTCGTTCGGAGGCCGGCTGCAATCGACGGAAGGTGACGCCCGACGTCGCTCGACCCTGTGGACGGCAGCGATCATCGCCCTGGTCATCATCATCGTCCCCCAATTCCTTGGAGGGATCCTCAACGAGCTCCTGGTCAACGTGGGCTTCTTCGCCTTGATGGCCCTCGGGCTCAACGTGGTGGTCGGCTATGCCGGACTCCTCGATCTCGGTTACGTGGCCTTCTTCGCCGTGGGTGCATACACCACCGGTGTGCTCACCTCGCCCATATCGCCGACCATCAACCCGATGTTGACCTGGTGGCAGGCCTTTCCGATCGTGCTGGTCCTGGCCGCCCTCGCCGGGCTCCTGGTGGGCACCCCGGTGCTACGCATGCGTGGTGACTACCTGGCCATCGTCACGCTCGGTTTTGGGGAGATAGTTCGCATCCTGCTGCTCTCGGACTGGCTCGCCCCCTATTTCGGCGGCGCCCAGGGCGTCCGCAACATCCCCGGGATCCCGGTCTTCGGCACCGAGATCAACGTCACCACGCCACACCTGATGATCTATGCGGTCGTGTTCTTCGTTGGCCTCGCGGCATTCATCTCCTGGCGCCTGGAACATTCGCGCATAGGTCGCTCCTGGGCTGCCATGCGTGAGGACGAAGACGTGGCCGAGGCAGTGGGCGTGGACACGGTGAAAGCGAAGCTCACGGCCTT
This sequence comes from Acidimicrobiia bacterium, assembly GCA_049692815.1. Classification (GTDB taxonomy): domain Bacteria; phylum Actinomycetota; class Acidimicrobiia; order Spongiisociales; family ZC4RG35; genus JANQRA01. The sequence continues at coordinate 1,033 of JBAVPF010000011.1, read as the reverse complement.
CATCACCGGCGCTGTCATCGCCTCGTTCGCCGGCGCACTGTTTGCCGCCAAGGTCGGATCGGTCTTCACCAACTCGTTCAAGATCCTGGTCTCGATCGTGATCCTGGTGATCGTCATCGTCGGCGGGATGGGAAATATCGTCGGCGTGCTGGTGGGAGCGCTGGTCCTGATCGGCATCCTCGGTGGGCCCAACCAGCCCGGCCTCCTCCAGGAGTTCGGTGAGTACAAGCTGCTCATATACGGGGCACTACTCGTCTACATGATGCTGCGACGGCCCGAAGGGCTGGTCCCATCCAAACGCCGACAACAGGAGTTGCACCAGGAGGAGTTCCTCCAGGACGCCTGGCTCGACAAGCACGGGCACTTCGTCGAGGACCACGATCACACCCCGCAACGCCCCGGCCCCTCTGCGGCGGAGCCGGGGAGAGGGCGAGAGCCCTGATGCCGATCCTGGAGACACGCAAGCTCAACAAGACCTTCGGCGGCGTCCATGCCATCCAAAGTGTCGACTTCGGCATCGACGAGGGCGAGATCGTCTCGATCATCGGGCCCAACGGAGCAGGCAAGACGTCGTTCTTCAATGTCGTCTCCGGGATGTTCCCGCCCGATGGCGGCCAGGTCATCTTCGACGGCCTCAACATCGGCGGGCACACCCCGTCCCAGATCACTGCCGCCGGGATCGCCCGGACCTTCCAGAACGTCAGGCTGTTCCCCAACCTGACGGTGCTGGAGAACGTGATGGTGGGCCAGCACTGCCGTACCGAGAGCGGTGTGTTCTCGTCGATCATCCGCACCCCCAAGCAGAAGCGCGAAGAGGCGATGATCGAGGAGAAGGCCAAGGACATCCTCGGATTCTTCGGTACCCGTCTGGTGGGGTATCGGTTCGATCAGCCCGCCTTCGCCCTGTCGTACGCCAATCGTCGTCGTCTGGAGATAGCCCGGGCCATGGCCACCGAGCCGAGAGTCCTGCTTCTCGATGAGCCAACCGCCGGCATGAACCCCAGGGAAACGGTCGAACTGACCGAGCTGATCG
>JBAVPF010000010.1:0-1580 GCA_049692815.1 Acidimicrobiia bacterium | reverse complement strand
GGTGTTCCGAGCGAGAAGCCCGTTTTCGCACTGTGGTGGCACTCGGGTTTTCCGATGGGGTCGAGATCCTGGCAGAAGGGACCCTCGAAGGCCGAATAGGTCACGAGCCCCGCGGGGCGGGTGGTTTTGGTTACGACCCGATCTTCGAGGTCGAAGGGAAGACTCTGGCGGAGATGACGACGGATGAGAAGAACTCGCTGTCGCACCGGGCTCGGGCTGTTGCTGCGTTGGTCGAGGCGCTGGGACTTTGAGACAGCGTGTGATCATCGTGGGCAGCGGGTTCGCCGGTCTCACCGCAGCAAAGGCGCTCGACGGAGCCGACCTGGAGATCACGATCATCGACAGACGGAACTTCCACCTGTTCCAACCGCTTCTCTATCAGGTGGCGATGGCGGCGCTCAACCCGTCAGATATCGCCTACCCGATCCGATCGGTGTTCCGGCGACAGGAGAATGTCACCCGGATCGTGTTGGGCGAGGTCGACAGGATCGATCTCGCTCGATGCGTGGTCTCGGTCGGGGGAGAGGAGATCACGTACGACCATCTCCTGCTGGCGACGGGTGCCAGCCACTCCTATTTCGGTCATGACGACTGGGCGGGGAACGCCCCCGGTCTCAAGACGGTGGAGGACGCTCTCACCATGCGGGCCCGGGTGTTGGCGGCGTTCGAGAGAGCCGAGGCGAGCCCTGCTGAGGCGGACAAATGGCTGACCTTCGTGGTGGTGGGAGCGGGGCCGACGGGTGTTGAGCTCGCTGGTGCCCTGATCGAGATCGCGGTGCATGCGATGGGCCGTGAGTTCGACCGTGTCGACCCTGCGTCGGCGAGAGTCCTCCTCGTCGAAGGCACCGACCGGGTGCTTCCGCCTTATCCGGAGTCACTCTCCCTGTCCGCCAGACGCCAGCTCGAGGAGTTGGGGGTCGAGGTGCTGACGGGCGCCTTCGTCGAGGACATCGACGGAGACGGGGTGACGTTGTCCACGGGGGCGCGGGTCGGGGCCGGGACAGTGTTGTGGGCGGCGGGTGTGGAGGCCTCACCACTGGGTGTGTTGGTGGGGGAGGTCGATCGGGCAGGCCGTGTCCTGGTGGAGGACGATCTATCGGTGCCCGGGCACCCGGAGGTGTTCGTGGCGGGTGACCTCGCCCTCGTGCCCGGGGTTCCGGGTGTGGCGCCGGCCGCGATGCAGATGGGTCGCCACGTGGCGAAGGTGATCGCGACGGGGGAGCGGCGGCCGTTCCGCTACCGCAACAAAGGCAACCTGGCGACGATCGGCCGAGCCCGAGCCGTCGCCGATTTCGGCAAGGTTCGGTTTGGCGGGTTCTTCGCCTGGTTCGCCTGGCTGGCCATCCACATCTTCTACCTGATCGGGTTTCGCAATCGCTTCTTCGTCCTCGCCGGCTGGGCCTGGCACTACCTGACGTTCCGACGTGGAGCGAGGATCATCACCGGAGTGCCGAAGTCGTCGTAGCCGGGGGGCTCTGTAGCTGCCGACGGACGGGTCTGTATGTGTGACGATCCGAGCGTTGGACGTGTCTGGTGAGGTTGGATCCCCTGCTGCGAGTGGTGCGTGGTGTCCTGGGGGA
>JBAVPF010000009.1:0-5992 GCA_049692815.1 Acidimicrobiia bacterium | reverse complement strand
GCACCACCCCGATCAGATTTGCCACAGGTGCTGGGATTGTATGGAATACCCGAACGGACACCTCATCAATGGCTCTCGACACGTGCTGATCCTTGCCTACCACCGCGTCAACCCCGAGGTTCGGGACGGGCTCTCCGTCTCCCCCGAGACACTGAGGAGCCACATACAGACCCTGAAGCACCGCGGCCTGGAATGCCTGGTGCTCGATGAGGTGACGGGCACCAGCCCGTCAGACCTCCCCGAGCGAGCATTTGCGCTCACGTTCGACGACGGATACCAGGACAACTTCTTCCACGCTCGACCTGTTCTGGAAGAGCTCGGTGTCAGGGCCACCGTCTACCTGATCAGCTCCATGATCGACACGGACCGCCCCTTCCCATGGCTGAAGCTCCCCGAGCCCGCGGTGTTCGACGAGATGGACCTCCACATGACCGGAGCGCAGATCGAAGACGCCGCCGGGACCTTCACCTATGGGTCACACACTCTCTCCCACCCGATGCTCTCGACACTCGCAATCGACTCGGCCCGGGACGAGATCGAGGGATCGAAACGCGCCCTCGAGCGCCGGTTGGGCGTCGAGCCGGCCACATTCTGTTACCCGGCCGGCGACTTCAACGAGGCGACGATCGGTCTCGTGAGGGAGGCCGGCTACGGCGCTGCTGTCGTGACGCCCAACCGTTACATTCCGCAGACGATGCACACGCTTCACAGGGTTGGCATCTACAGCCACATCACACCGGCGCTCTTTGCGGTGAAGACATCCCAAGCGTTCCGGAAGGCGCAGACAACCCGATCGTTCTGGGAGATTCGACGTCTGGCCAGCGGACGCCGTCCACGTAGAGCCCGGAGTGGCTGACTCGCGCCCGGCGTCGAAGCCACGCATCCTGGTGATGGTCAAGGGCCTCGGGCTCGGTGGCATGGAGCGTCTTCTCTCGGAGTCGATCCCCTACCTGAGCACCGACCGCTTCGAATACGAAGTCGCATACTTCACACCCTGGAAAGACGACGTCGTCCCTGTCTTCGTCGACGCCGGCCTCGCGGTCCATTGCCTGGAGATCGCCAATGATGTGAGCGTCACGGCCCTGGGCAAGGTCCGCTCACTCATTCGAACAGGGAGATACGAGATCGTCCACACCCACTCCCCGATGCCGTCAGTCTTCGCACGTGTCGGCTCACCACGAACGACGATCGTTCACACCGAGCACAGCCTGCCGGCGTCACGGAACCGCCTCACCCGCTTCGCCAACCGGGTCACATACCCCTTCTGCGACGCAGTCATCTCCGTCTCCCGAGTGGTCGACCGCGAAGTGAACCGTGGCTGGCCCAAGCCACGCATCTCGACCGTGATCCACGGTGGGATCGACGAACGTGCCGTGGCCGGAGTGCAAGCTGCCGACGTGCTGGCGATTCGAGCCGGGTTGGAGATCCCACCAGAGGCGACGATCGTGGGCAACGTCGCCCATCTTCGCAAGCAGAAAGGGCACGAGGTGTGGCTGGAGACGGCTCGAGATGTCGTGGCCGAGCTACCGGAGACCTTTTTCATCGTCGTCGGACGGGAGAAGGAGGCCGGGTATCAGGAGGAGCTGGAGCGGCGTGCCTCCACACTCGGGATCGCGGACAATGTCCGCTTCGTCGGGTTCCAGCCTGACCCCTACCCGTATCTGGCCTCGTTCGACGTCTTCCTGATGACGTCAGAGTTCGAAGGATTCCCCATTTCGTTGGTCGAGGCGATGGCGATGGGCCGGCCTGTGGTGGCAACCGACGTCGGGGGAGTCACCGAGGCTCTCGGCCCGGACCGTGCCGGTCTCACCGCGCCTGCGGGCGACCACCGCTCGCTGGCCGCCCACGTGATCGCTCTACTCGGGGACGAGAAAGCTCGTCTTCAGCTCGGCACCCGCGCCAAGAACCGCGTCTCGACTGAATTCACGATCGAGCACATGGTCGAGCGCGTAGAAGATCTCTACGACGAGCTCCTGGCCGACTGAACCGACTACTCCACCGTCACCGTCTTGGCCAGGTTCCTCGGCTTGTCGACGTCGAGGCCACGTGCCGTGGCCACGTGATAGGCGAGAAGCTGGAGGGGGATGACCGCGGTCACGGTGCACAGCAGGTCCGGCCCGGACGGCACCCTGATCACGTGATCGGCGACTTCGCCGACCTCGTCGCCCTCCTCGGCCACCAGGACGATGGTTGCGCCCCGCGCCCTCATCTCCTCCATGTTGGACAGGGTCTTCGCCCTGACGTGGCTGTCAGTCGCGACACCGACCACGACGACACCCTTTTCGATGAGCGCAATGGGACCGTGCTTCATCTCCCCGGCGGCATAGCCCTCGGCGCGCACGTATGCGATCTCCTTCAGCTTGAGCGCGCCCTCCATGGCCACCGGGAAATCGCCTGAGCGGCCCAGGAAGAAGTAGTCGCGCACGTCGGCCCAGCCGTAGGCGAGCCGCTCGATCTCATCTGAGGCCGCGAGCACCCTCTCTACCTGATCCGGCAGCTCCTTGAGATCTGATACCAACAGCTCGACCTTGCCCGGGTCGAGTGCGCCCCGCACCTGTGCCAGATAGAGGCCCAGCAGCTGCATGGCCACCAGCTGCGTTGTGAACGTCTTGGTGGCGGCGACGCCGATCTCCAATCCGGCCCTGGTGTACAGGACGGCATCCGACTCGCGTGCCAGGGCCGAGTCGAGGACGTTGCTGACCCCGATGAGATTGGCGCCTTGTGCCTTTGCGTACCTGACCGCTGCCAGCGTGTCGATCGTCTCACCTGACTGGCTGATGCCGATCACGAGTGAGCGGGCGTCCAGAACGGGGTCCCGGTAGCGGAACTCCGACGCGATGTCGATCTCCACCGGGAGACGGGTCCATCGCTCGATGGCGTACTTCGCCATCATCGCCGCGTGGTATGAGGTGCCACAGGCCACGACGAAAACCTTGTCGATCGCCCGCAGCAGAGCGGGGTCCATCTCCAGCTCGTTCAACACGACACGCCCTGTGTCCGAGACCCGGCCCGCCAGTGTGTCCGCGATCGCCTTCGGCTGCTCGTGGATCTCCTTGAGCATGAACGTCGGGAACCCACCCTTCTCCGCCGCCTCGAAGTCCCACTCGATCTTGCGGTGCTCGGGCTCGATGCGATTGCCCTCCAGGTCGTAGATGGTCACCGAGGTCGGGCGCACCTCCACGACACGGTCGTCGTCGATTATCACCATCTCCCTGGTGTGCTCGAGGAAAGCAGGGATGTCGGAGGCCAGGAAGTTCTCACCGTCGCCCCGGCCGACCACGAGGGGTGAGCCACGCCGGGCTCCCACGATCAGATCCGGTTCCGAGCGGCGCATCACGGCCAGGGCCAGCGCCCCCTCAGCCTCATTCATCACGGTCCGCACCGCGTCGACAAGGGGCAGTTCGGCCAGATCGCCGATCATGTGCGCCACGACCTCCGTGTCGGTGTCGCTGACGAACACATGACCGGTCTCGATGAGCTTCTGCTTGAGGCCGGCCCAGTTCTCCACGATCCCGTTGTGCACGACGACGACGTCGCCGCTCTGGTTGGCGTGGGGATGGGCGTTGACCGTGTTAGGGGCGCCGTGCGTCGCCCAACGTGTGTGCCCTATCCCGGAGACCGCCTCGACCGTGCCCTCGGACTCCATGAGGGCCTCGAGGTCGGCGATCCTGCCCGCGGTCTTCACGACGTCGATCGACGAGCCGGTGTTCAACGCGACTCCGGCCGAGTCATAGCCCCGATACTCGAGCCTGGCCAGACCGGGGATGAGGACGTCTACGACTGGCTTGGGCCCGACGTATCCGACGATTCCGCACATTCTCGATTTCCTTTCTGCCTGAGCAGGGGAATGGGTGCGACGAAGTCGGGCCACGATGGCCGAACCACTCCGAGGGGCTTCTGTTCCGGGATCACTCCCGGGTTTTGCTCCCACTCGTCACGACCGTGGTAGGCCGGGAAGGCATCCGCCGAATAGTTCGATGACCTTCCTCCTCGTCACCTCACGCGTGTGAGGCCAGGCGCTAGGGGGTTTTGCTCGTCGCTCTTCTGTTTCCCGCCACTCACTCCTTGGTCGTGGCCATCTCCGTGACGGCCGCGAGACGTTCAGCGTACCCGCTGGCGAGCATTTGGGAAGGGGCCTCGACCATGATCCGCACCAGCGGCTCCGTCCCCGACGGCCGGACGAGCACCCGGCCATCCTCGCCGAGCTCCTCTTCCACAAGGGCGACCTCGTCCCAGAGATCGTCGAGGCTGGAGACGTCCACGCCTCGGTCGATCTTGACGTTCACCAGCACTTGAGGGAACTCCGTGATGGCTTCGGCGCGAAGCTGGCGCAGCTCCATCCCGGTGCCGGCCACCACATTGAGGAGCTGCACCGCGGTGAGGAGCCCGTCCCCGGTCTGGGCGATGTCGGAGAAGATGATGTGCCCTGACTGCTCGCCTCCCAGGAGCGCCCCGCAGGTGAGGAGCGCCTCCATGACGTAGCGGTCCCCGACGGGTGTCTCCACGATCTCGATCCCCGCCTCCGCCATCGACCTCCGAAAGCCCAGATTCGACATGACCGTGGCGACGACGAGGTTCTTGGTGAGGCGTCCCTGCTCCTTGAGGCGGCGGGCGATGATGGCCATGATCACGTCTCCATTGGCCACCTGGCCGTCTTCGTCGATCGCTATCAGACGGTCGGCGTCGCCGTCGAAGGCGAGACCGATTTGACCGCGGGAGCGTTTTGCCAGGAAGCCTGGAGAGGTGGCGCCGCACCCGTCGTTGATGTTGAGCCCGTTGGGCTCCGCCCCGTAGACCTTGAGATCGGCCTTCAGTCTCCGAAAGAGGTTGGGGGCGGTCTCGTAGGCGGCACCGTTGGCGCAGTCGATCGAGACCTTGAGCCCGTTGAGCGTGTACCGCGAGACCGAAGCCAGATGCTCCAGGTACCTCTCCATGCCGTCACTGCTCTCGAGACGGAACCCGATCTCCGAGCCGAGGGCCACCTGGCGACCGGAGCTTCGCATCCGGTCTTCCAGCTCTCGCTCCACCTCGTCCGGGAGCTTGGTGCCCCGGGCGGCGAGGAGCTTGATCCCGTTGTCGCCGGCCGGGTTGTGGGAAGCCGACACGATCGCGCCCATGGTCGCCCCTCCCACAGAAGTCAGGTAGGAGATGCCGCCACTCGGCAGGACGCCGACGTCCACGGTGTCGATGCCGGCGGAGTGGAGACCCGCCTGGAGGGCAAGTGAGAGCATCGAACCGGAGCGGCGGGTGTCACGACCGACGAGAACGGGGCCACCGCGCAGGTACGAGCCGGCCGCCCGGCCGATCTCCATCGCGAGATCGGCGGTGAGCTCCGATCCGGCCGTGCCCCGGACCCCGTCGGTGCCGAAGATCGGCTTGCCGTCCTCGAGTAGGCGACGCAGGTCCATCGGTCGACAGCCTAAGTGTGGGACGCGAGGCCGAAGGGTCGGCTCGGCACTTAGCGCTTCGTGTATTGGGGCGCCCTGCGCGCTTTGCGCAGCCCGTACTTCTTGCTCTCCACGACGCGGGCGTCGCGGGTGAGCATGCCGGCTTTCTTGAGGGCGGCCCGCAAATCGGGGTCGAGCTCCACCAAACCGCGCGATATCCCGAGCCTGAGAGCATCGGCCTGACCCGTCGTCCCACCACCGTCGAGCGATGCCTCTATGTCGTAGAGACCATTGGTCTGGGTGAGATTGAGAGGCTCCATCACCCGCATCCTGGTTGCCATCGTCGAGAAGTAGACCTCGAGAGGCTTGCCGTTGAGGGTCACGCGTCCCGAGCCATTGTGGAAACGCACCCGGGCGACCGACTCCTTGCGACGACCCGTGGTCTGGACGAGGGGTTTCGACATCAGACTTCCACCTTTCGGATGTTCAACTGGAGAGATTCCGGCTTCTGGGCCGCATGGGGATGCTCGGGGCCGGAATAGACCTTCAACTTGCGTGCCATCTTTCGGCCGAGCTTGTTCTTGGGGAGCATGCCCTTCACGGCC
>JBAVPF010000008.1:0-10403 GCA_049692815.1 Acidimicrobiia bacterium | reverse complement strand
CTCGATAACCGTCTGTGCCAAGCTGGTCGCCTCCGGGGAGGCGGACGGTTTCGTCTCCGCCGGGTCCACCGGGGCGGCCATGGCCGCGGCCGCCATCATCATCGGCCGGATCGCAGGCGTCACCCGGCCTGCCATCGCCACCATCTTTCCCACTCTCGGGTCGCCGACTCTGGTTCTCGACTCCGGGGCGAACCCGGAGGTCAAAGCAGACCAACTCGCCCAATTCGCCGTCATGGGCGCCGTCGCCGCCCAGGCGCTCCTCGGAGCCGATCCGGCGCGAGTGGGTCTTCTCTCCATCGGCGAGGAGAAGGGAAAGGGCCGTGACCTGGAGCGAGCCGCATACGACCTCATTGAGCAGGGCCCGGTGCATTTCGTGGGCAACATCGAGGGGCGCGACGTCGCCACGGACAAGGTCGATGTGATCGTGACGGACGGGTTCACCGGGAATGTGTTCCTCAAGACCACCGAAGGCACTGCCGCCCTGATCAACGGGTACCTGCTCGAGGCAATGTCCGAGCTCCCGGAGGAGATCCGGCGACAGGCGCTCCCCGCTCTGGCCCGGGTCAAGGAGAAGATGGACTGGGAGAGCTATGGCGGCGCCCAGCTGCTCGGCGTGAGAGGTGCGGCATTGATCGCACACGGAAGCTCCAGCCGGCGCGCCATCTCCAATGCCCTGGTCATGGCTCACCAGAGCGCGGACAAGGATCTCCCGGGGAGGGTCGCCGCGGCACTTGGCTCCTCCGGTGGTCCACCCTCAGGGGTGTGACCCATGGGTCTCGAAGAGCGTCTGCAACACAACTTCGCTCAGCCGGCGCTGCTCCGGCTCGCCCTGACCCACAGATCGGTCACCGCCGACGACCCGGTGCGAAACGACAACGAGCGTTTGGAGTTCCTCGGCGACGCCGTCCTGCAGCTGGTGGTGACAGACCTCCTCTACGGGTCCTACCCGCAGCTGGCCGAAGGGCAGATGGCAAAGGTCCGGGCCGCCGTGGTCAGCCGGGGAACCTTGTCCGAGATCGCCCGCGAGCTGGAGGTCGGCGAGTTCATCGAGCTGGCGCCGAGCGAGGAGGCGACCGGAGGCCGCCACAAGGACTCGATACTGGCGGACGCGGTCGAGGCCATCATCGGGGCCGTCTACCTGGACGGTGGCATGGAGCCGGCGAGCACGGTCGTGCTCCGGCTCTGGTCGTCACGGGTGGCGGAGAGGGCGAAACAACCGGGTGTGAAGGACTACAAGACCCGTCTCCAGGAGTTGACCGCCCGCGACGGCCATCGGCCGGAATACAACGTCGAGGGCTCGGGGCCCGACCACGATCGCAGATTCAGCGCCGTGGTCTCCGTCGACGGCAAGGAGTGGGGGACGGGTGAGGGACGGTCCAAGAAGCAGGCGGAACAGGCCGCGGCTCAGGTGGCGCTGGAGAGGCTCAGTCGGGCCAGGAAGTAGCCGGATCCCCCTTGCGGGCTCTCAGATCGAAATACCAGTGGGTGTACACCCCTGCGATGGCGGCCACCAGCATTCCCTGGGTGATCGCCCCGAGGGCGGTGGCCAGGGTGAGGACCGGGCTGGCTCCGCCAGCGGTGGAGAGAGGAAGCGCCACCACCTGGATGAGGAGGATGGCGATGCCCCCGAGGAGCCCCACCATGACGAGGAAGCGCGCCGTCGCCCACCATCTGCCCCGCACCAGCTGCATGCTGCGGCGGAGTGACCCGAACACGCCTCCACCCTCGATAGCCACGACCGGAGCGGTCATCGAGAGTACGACGCCCGCCCAGATGCCGGGCCCGACGAGGACGCACAGAAGGAGTGCGGCGACCAGTTCGGTCGCTGCGTTGGGAGTGCCCACCGAGAGGATCGGGTTCACCCAGAGGAGGAGCCCGCTGCCGAGGAGTATCCCCACGGTCATCAGCGCCAGCAGAGTCGAGCCCAGACCCACCGGGAAGCGCCGTGCCGCCTGCCCGGACACCTGGACGGCGGTCAGAGTCTCACCTCTCGTCTGTGCCGCCACCGCCAGGTGGCCGGCCAACGCGATGTACAGCGAGCCCACGATCTGGACGACCACGATCTGAGCTGCCGCCAGGTAGAAGGGCCTGGAGAGGTCGGCCAGCACCTCGTCGGGAAGACGTCGCAACCCGTCGGGGTTGTTGACGACGGCGTCGAGGAAGGCGCCGGCGCCGTTCACCTCGAAGATCGCCCAGGCGGCGACGCTCATTCCCAGCGAGACGGTCACTGCCGGGACGAGGAGGGCGCGCCATGTCCGGGCGAGGCTCATCATGGCGTCGCCCAGGAGGCGGCTCAGGGGTCGAGGGGACATGACCAAGCCGGGGTACCGTAACCGCATCCCCGCACCGCGGAGGGCTGGGGCCCTTCGAACCCCCCGGATCAGGAGATCAGATGCCGGAGTTGCCAGAAGTCGAGATAACCCGTCGCCACCTCGAATCGGCGATGGTCGGCCACGTTCTGACCAGCGTCGAGGTGAGACACGATCGGACTGCCCGCTACAACTCGTCTCCGGCCGAGGTGGCGACGCGTCTCGAGGGACGCCGGGTCACGGCCGTTGGGCGACACGGCAAGTTCCTCAGGTTCTCTCTGGACGACGGTCAGCTGATGGTCGCTCATCTCGGCATGTCGGGCAGATGGTCGATCGACGCCGGCGAAGAGGCGCCGCACACTCACTTCCGTGTCGTTCTCGACGACGGCTCGGAAGTCGAGTTCGTCGACCCTCGCACGTTCGGGTTCGTCGCGGTCTACGACGAGGAGGAGATCGGGGAGACCGGTCTGGCGCGTCTCGGTCCTGACGCCTGGTCGGACACCCCCTCTCCCGAGACCCTCTGTGATCGTCTCCGGGGGAGAACAGCCCCAATCAAGGCCCTGCTGTTGGATCAGGGCCCGATCTCGGGTCTGGGCAACATCTACGCCGACGAGGCCCTGTTCCGGGCGGGGATACACCCTCTCACGCCGGGTGGGCGGCTCGATGTGGAAGACTGCGGCAGGCTTCTCGAGGCGATCAGGGTGGTCCTGGCTGATGCGATCGAGAACGGTGGCACGACACTCGACGATCTCGCCTACCTCCTGCCCGACGGGAACGCCGGTGAGAACGTGAGCACGCTCCACGTCTACGGGCGGGAAGGAGAGGCCTGCGACAACTGCGGCGGCCCGATCGAGAGGACCGTCGTCCGGGCCAGGTCGACTCACTTCTGCCCCCATTGCCAGCGGCCGGCATCGTGAAGGCGATCCGCTTCAAGGTCACCGGTCTCGTCCAGGGCGTGGGCTATCGGCAGACCTGTCGTCGGGTCGCCCGCAGCCTCGACCTGGTCGGATGGGTGCGAAATCTCCCCGACGGGAGCGTCGAGGCATTCGCCCAGGGGGGCGACGGGGCTCTCGACAGCCTGCTCGAGTGGGCCTGGCATGGCCCCGTCCCGTCCCGGGTCACCGGAGTGGAGAGCGACGTGGTGGCATCGGACCCGACACTCACCGACTTCTTCGTCCAGCCAAACCCGGTGAAGATGCGGGGAGAGACCGGGGGCAGCGCCCGGGACCGCTGATCCCGTTCTGTGAGGGTTTGTCCGTACAGAGCACGTGTAGATCTTCACAGAACGGCGTAAAACGTCGGGCAGCGACCGGATCCAGTTAGCCTGACCGCCCAATCACAACGGTGTCATTTGCCAGGTAGCCACTCGTGTATCTCAAGTCGCTGAAGCTCGCCGGGTTCAAGTCGTTTGCCGACAGATCCCGGTTGGAGCTCCGTCCCGGGGTGACCGTCGTCGTCGGGCCCAACGGCTCGGGGAAGTCCAACATCGTGGACGCCCTCTCCTGGGTGCTCGGCACCCAGTCCACCAAGACATTGCGGACCACGAAGATGGACGATGTCATCTTCGCCGGGACGACCACCCGGCCCTCGCTCACCCGGGCAGAGGCCACACTGGTCATCGACAACACCGAGCGGAAGATCGACCTGGACCTCGACGAGGTCTCGATCACCCGTCGTCTCTACCGAGATGGGTCGAGTGACTACGAGCTGAACGGAGTCGGGTGTCGTCTGGTCGACATCTCGGACTTGCTGTCCGACTCAGGGGTGGGCAGGCATCAGCACGTCATCATCGGCCAGGGTGAGATCGGCCGGGTCCTCAACGCCTCACCCGAGGAGCATCGGGCCGTCATCGAGGAGGCCGCCGGAATCCTCAAGCACCGGCGCCGCAAGGAGAAGTCGGAACGAAGGCTGGAGAGGACCGACGAGGACATGCTCCGTCTCCAGGACCTCCTCGGCGAGATCAACCGGCAGATGCGGCCACTGCGTCGCCAGGCCAAGGCAGCCGAGCGCTACGACGGGCTCAAGGCAGAGGCCACCGCACTCCGTCTCTACCTCGGCGGCCAGGAGCTGACCGCGCTCAATCGTGAGCTGACCATCGCAGTGTCGGAGAAGGCCATGCTGACCGAGGGCCTCGAGACCAACCGGAAGATGCTCTCCGGCCTGGCCGACGATCTCGGCGAGTTGACGGAGGCGGCCAGAACAGTGCGGACCGACCTGGACCGCGACACCTCGGCGGCGGCCCGGCTGGAGACGACCAACGAGCGTCTGCGTCGCATCGCTTCGGTGGCCGAGGAACGGAGCCGGGCCCTTTCCGGGCGTCGGGAAGCTGCCGTCGAGAGGCGGGCCGATCTCGAAGAGGAGGCGGTTGGCCTGGAGACTCGTCTCGCCGCGATCACCACCGAGCTCGAGGAGGCCGAGAGGGCAGCGTCCGATGCGGAGGGCGTATTCCGGAGGCTCGAGGAAGAGGAGCGTCTCATCGCCACCCAGACGTCGCTGTCGCCCGAGGGCGTCCCGGCTGCGGTGCGCGGCGAGCTGAGTGCCATCGAATCTTCGATGCGCCGTGATCGGAGTGAGGCGGAGGGAGTGGAGCATCGCGTCGAGGTGCTCACCTCCCAGATCTCGGCGGAGCGAGGCGAGATCGAGAGGATCAACGACGAGATCATGGAGATGGACGCCAGCGTGTCCGCTCTCGAATCCGAGTACGCCAAGGTCTCCAAGGACCGGGCTGAGCGTCAGGACGCATGGTCCGCCGCCGAGTCCGGGCTGGAGACGGCGCGCATCGGGGAGGCATCCGCCCGGGCGAGGCTGGAGGCGATCTCGGAGGCCCTCGCGGGCAGATTCGACTCGGAGGCTCGCAAGACGGCGGAGAGCGCACCCGGCGCCCTCGGCTCACTCACCTCGCAGCTAGACATCCCATCCGGGCTGGAGGCGGCTGTGACAGCTGCTCTCGGGGCCTGGGCCGACGCCATCGCCTACGAGGACCCCGACTCGGTCTTGTCGGCCGTCGAGCGCGTGAAGGGAACGGGGGGCGGATCCGTCTCCGTGGTTTCCTCCATGGCGCACTCTGTCGCACCCGCCGCCGAGGTGGCCGCGTCAGCAGGTCTGGAGACCCTCGTCGAGCGTCTCGGGCCGGGAAGCCATGCCGGGCTGGCACGGCGGTTGCTCGGCGACGTGATCGTGGTCGAGGGTTGGAATGCCGGTTGGGATCTCATATCCAGACACCCCTCCTTGCGGGCGGTCACCCCTGAAGGCGATGTCATCTCGATATCGGGAGTACGCATCGCTGATCCCGACGGGGCCGGCTCGGCCATGTTGGAGGCAGCAGAAGTGGCCCTGGAGGCCGCCGGCAGGGAGTTGGCCCGCGCCCAATCGATCCACACCGCGGCCAAGAGAGACTTCGAGAAGAGCCGCGAGAGCGAGCGCCGCTCCCTCGAGCACCTGGAGCAGGCGGAGAGTGCCCTCGCCGGAGCCTCCGACGCGATGGGTCGTCTCGATGCGTCGCTGCGGGGTTTGAACGGGGAGCGGGACAGGCTCGCCGCGCGTCTCACCGCCCTGACCAGCGCCATCGAGACTGCCGAGCGTCAAGCGGAGACGTTGCGGGAGCGGCTCGAGTCCCTGGAGGGAGAGGATGCCGAGCGTCTCGCCGTCTGGGAGGAGATGGAAGCTCGCCGGGTCAGCATTGCCGCCGAGCGTGAGATGGCGCGGTCGGCATGGCACGACGCCGCCGCCGCGCACCGCGCCGTCGTCGAGCGTCACCGGCTCATGGAGGACCGGAAGGATGCCGTCGACTCCGAGCTGGCCCGGGTTGTCCCCGGTGTCGTCGCCGAAGCCGATCCGGCTCTGCTCGAAACCGTGTCTACCTATGCCCGCCGGGCAGTCACCACTCTCGACCGTCGCATCGAGGAGCTGCGCGACCGTCAGGCAGTGTTGCGTGAGGAGGATGCCGGGACAAGGGCACGGCTCGACGAGGCCAGGGGGGAGCACGAGGAGCGCACCGCCGAGGTCGCCCGTGCCAAAGACCGCATAGCCGAGATCGATGTTCGCCTCACCGAGCTGCGTCTTCGGAAGGAGAGTGTCATCGAGGCGGTGCGACGTGACGCTGACGCCGACGTCGAGGCCGCCCTGGCCGCGCCACGTCCCGACCTCGACGAGGATGCCGACCTGGGGGAGATGCTGGAGAGTCGTCTCGCCCAGCTGCGTCGTCTCGGCCCCATCAACCCTCTCGCCGCCGAGGAATACAAGGAGTTGGCGGGACGACACGAGTTCCTGTCGACTCAGATGGAGGACGTGCTGACCTCACGCGCCGAATTGAGGAAGGTCATAGCCGCCCTCGAGGGGGAGATCCACAACCGGTTCGAGAAGGCGTTCACCGAGGTCGCGGCGGCATACGAGCGCTACTTCGGGATCCTCTTTCCCGGTGGTCGGGGCCGGATCCGTCTCGTCGACGACGACGAACCGACTTCAGGGGTGTCCATCGATGCCCAGCCGCTGGGCAAGAAGGTCTCGCACATGACACTTCTGTCGGGTGGTGAGCGGAGCCTCGCCGCCCTCGCCTTCCTGTTCGCCGTGTTCGAAGCCCGCCCCAGCCCCTTCTATGTCCTGGACGAGGTCGAGGCGGCGCTCGACGACGCCAACCTGAGACGGTTCCTCCGCATCGTCGATGAATTCAGGCAGAAATCCCAGCTGATCATCGTCACCCATCAACAGCAGACGATGGAGGCGGCGGATGTGCTCTATGGCGTCACCATGGAGCCGGGAGGCTCCTCACAGGTGATCCGCAAGGACATGCGGACAGCGGTCGTCTCCGATCAGGTGGCATAGCCTCCGACCCAATGGACACTTCGACACTGATCATCCTCGGGGTGGCGCTGCTCGTCGTCGCCGGCCTCATCTGGTTCTGGTGGTCACGCTCCCGGGCCGGCTCAGTTGCCCCGGAGAGAGCCGAAGAGCGGGTGGGTCGGCCCAGATCGTCTCTGGGGGCGGCCATACGTCAGGCACTCGGCGCGGTGATAGACGACTCGACCTGGGATTCGATCGAGGACGCGCTGCTTGGGGGCGATGTGGGTGTCGAGGCCTCCACTGACATCGTGGAGATGCTCCGGGCCACCAGGCCGAAGACGCCGGATGAGGCACGTGAGCGCCTCTTGGCGGCACTGAAGGCGGAGCTCGCCGGCAAGGATCGCGAGCTGCAACTGAGCGGCTCTCCGGCCGTGATCCTCGTCGTCGGCGTCAATGGAACCGGCAAGACCACGACCATCGCCAAGCTGGCACGTCGCCTGGTCGACTCCGGCAAGAGCGTGACGCTGGGCGCTGCCGACACGTTCCGGGCCGCCGCGGCCGAGCAGCTCCAGACCTGGGGCACCCGTCTCGGCGTTCAGGTGGTGCGTGGGCAGGAAGGCGGCGATCCCGCCGCCGTTGCCTACGACACGATCGAGTCGGCCCGGGCGAAGGGAATCGACGTCGTCGTCATCGACACGGCCGGACGGCTCCACGGCAAGAAGAACCTGATGGCCGAGCTGCAGAAGATCCATCGGGTGTGCGGTGGTGGCGAGGTGTCGGAGATCCTCCTCGTGTTGGACGCCACCGCCGGCCAGAACGGTCTCGTGCAGGTGCGGGAGTTCTCGGGCGCGGTTCCGGTCACCGGCGTGGTTCTGACCAAGATGGACGGCACTGCCAGGGGCGGCATCGTGGTGGCCGTGGAGCGGAGCCTGGGCGTCCCTGTCAAGCTCGTCGGCACGGGCGAGGGTCTCGAGGACCTGGCACCATTCGATCCGGATAGTTTCGTGGAGGCATTACTGGCATGAGCATGGAACTCGACGACCTGGTCGACGCGGCGAGAGCTGCCGCCGAGGGCTCCTACTCGCCCTACTCCAACTTCCGGGTGGGCGCCGTCGTCGTCGGCGCCGATGGTGAGGTGTTCACCGGGGCGAACGTGGAGAACGCCGCCTATCCGGCGGGCTCCTGCGCCGAGGCGACCGCGATCAATGCGGCGGTGTCACATGGTGTCCGGAGGATCGACACGGTGGCAGTCGCCTGTGTAGACGCCGACGGGGTGGAGGATGCCTATCCGTGTGGCCGATGCCGTCAGATCATGTCCGAGTTCGGCGTGCGGAGTGTCGTGGTCACCGCCGGCCACGGCTCACAGGTGCGGGAGCACACCCTCGACGAGCTGCTTCCTCATCGTTTCGGTCTCTAGGGCTTTCTCTGTGCCCCCAGCGCCATATGTGGCGCCTGGTGCATTAGGAACCAGCATGGCCCGGTAGGTTTTGGGCGTTATGGACGTCGACGAGCTGATCGAGTTTCGCAAGGACAAGGACCGCTACTTCGGCACGGAGCCCGACTCGCCGCTGGATGAACGTGACCGCCCCGGTTTCCCTGGCCTCGACTACTTCGAGCCCCGCTTGGATCTCGTGTTCACGGTCGCGGTCGAGCCCGGCGACGGCTCGGAGGTGCGCGTCCAGACCTCGGACGACCGCGAGAAGGTCTATAGGAACGCGGGCAGGGTGCGATTCGAGATCGAAGGCGTGAAGGTGGGGCTCACGCTGTACGACACCGGTCACACCGGTCTGTTCATACCCTTTCGCGACGCCACGTCGGGTGACACCACATACGGGGCCGGCCGTTATCTCGATGTGGAGCCCAACGAAGACGGGACCGTCACCATCGACTTCAACTTCGCCTACAACCCGTCGTGCGTGTACAGCGACGGCTGGTCGTGCCCCATCCCACCAGCGGAGAACTGGTTGGCCGTCCAGATCGAGGCCGGGGAGAGGATGTATCGGCGGACCGTCTGACCGGCAACCGCCGAATCGGAGATTCAGGCCCTGCCTCCTAGAATCCGGCACTCCCTCCCAGGCATCTCGATGACGCTATCCGCCATCCAAATCGGCCGAGAGCACGACGCATGTGGCGTCGGGTTCATCGCTGCCCGAGACCGGAATCCGTCCTTCCGCATGACCAGGCTCGCAACCGAGTGCCTGCAGCGGCTCGATCATCGCGGGGCCAAGGCGGCGGACGGCACGGGAGATGGTGCCGGGCTGCTCACCCAGCTGCCTCACAAGCTGATCGCACGGGAGCTGAGGGCGCACGGCAAGGAGATCGACCCGCAGAAGGTGGGTGTCGTCATGTGCTTCCTCCCACCGGACGACGCCGCTGCCTCCCGTTCACTGGTCAGTGAGTCGCTGGAGGCGGAGGGCCTCAAGCTCATCATGTGGCGCTCGGTCCCCATCGATCCCAGCGTCCTCGGCGAGCACGCCATGGAGGTGCTCCCACTCATCGAACAGGCCGTCGTGACCGCTGATATGCCCGGCGACGGGTTCGAACGATCGCTGTTCCTGGCCCGCAAGCGGATGGAGCGTGGTGCGATCCCCGGCCTCTCCATCCCGTCGGCTTCGAGTCGGACGGTCGTCTACAAGGGGTTGTTCACCGCGAGTCGCATCGCCGAGTTCTACTGGGACCTGCGAGATCCCGACTACGAGACGGCGTTCGGCCTCTTCCACCAGCGCTTCTCCACCAACACCTTCCCGTCGTGGGACAATGCCCAGCCATTCCGCGCCCTGGCCCACAATGGCGAGATCAACACCATCCAGGCGAACCGCTCATGGATGGAGGCGCGCGAGCGGGCCGCCACACCCGGGGTCTGGGGCGACCGGCTCCATGACGTGTTCCCCTTCCTCCAGCCGGGCCTCTCGGATTCGGCGAGTCTGGACAATGTGTTCGAACTGCTGCTCCGCAGCGGCCGCTCCCTGTCACACGTCAAGGAGATGCTGATCCCGGCGGCCTGGGAGAACGTCACCGATCTCTCGCCAGAGCTCGCCGCCTTCTACAGCTACCACGCCTTCCTCACCGAGCCCTGGGACGGGCCGGCCGCCATCGCCGCCTGCGATGGTGTCTCGCTGCTGGCCGGGATGGACCGCAACGGGCTTCGCCCGGCGAGATGGACCCTCACCCCCGACGTGCTGATCGTGGCATCCGAGGCCGGGGTCTGCCCGGAGGAGGAGGCGAAGGCCGAGGCGACGGGCCAGCTGGGCCCCGGGGAGCTGATCCATTTCGACGGTGAGACCGGTGAGATCGGGTACTCGTCGGACATCAAGG
>JBAVPF010000007.1:0-6188 GCA_049692815.1 Acidimicrobiia bacterium | reverse complement strand
GAGTCATCTCGTCTGATGAGGATCTCCCCAACGACTTCTTCATCAAGAACGACGCCGTGGTGTTGGGGTCGATGCATTTCAGCGACAACGCCGTGATCGAGGTGATATCCGCCGACGACGTGTCGACCCACATCGCGGTCACCGCCGATGAGCTGTGGGCCCTCTTCAACGGGACCTACGTCGGGGGAGAGGTCTATGGGGTGGCGGTTGGAGAGCCGATCCCGATGGACGTGACCATCGAGGACGGTGTGATCATCAGCGCCGTGGCGGTCTACCTGCCCTAACCGATTTTAGATCGTCGGCGAGCCCCGAAAGGGGCCTCGGGCTCGCCACGGTCGTTGCCGTCATCGGGTTCTGGCGCTTGGCGAGTCGCCCTCCACACTTGAGGCCACGAAACTCACCTCGACTGCCCCGGCGCCCATCTACATTCTCACCGTGACCGAGCCGCGCAGCATCTTCTCCCGCGAGCTGCTGCCGGTGTCGATCGCGATCTTGGCCACTGCGGCACTCGCCTCATTCCAGGCTTTGGGGATGGCGGCGGCCCTTCCCGACATCACCGCCGAATTGGGCAACGTCTCCCTCCTGCCCTGGACAATCACCGTGTATCTGCTCGCCTCGAGCCTCGCCACGGTTGTGGCCGGCCCCTTCATCGACGCCATCGGCGTGTCCAGGATGTTCCGATTCGCGGTGTCGATGTTCGCCACGGCCGGTTTCGCAATCGCCTTCGCTCCCAGCATGGAGGTGATGGTGGGCTTGCGGGCCCTGGAGGGGCTTGGCGCCGGACTGGTCATCGCCACCGGCACCTCGGCGGTCTCGCTCGCCTTCCCCCAGCATCTGGTGGGACGCGCCTACGCAGCCAATGCCAGCGTTTGGGGTGTCATGGGTGTCGCCGGCCCGGCTGTGGCGGCCTTGATTCTCACCTTCGCCTCCTGGCACTGGATCTTCTACATCAATGTCCCACTCGGGCTGGGCGCGCTCCTCGCCGGTTGGAAGACGCTGCCCGGAGCCTTTGGCGAGGCCGCCGGGCGATTCGACTTGCGGGGAACACTCCTGCTCGCTGCCGTCACGGTCGGCACGTTGCTCGCCGTCGACTCCCTCGACTTGTGGTCGCCTCTCTGGCTGGGCGTTGCGGGAATCGCCCTCTGGATCTATGTCGGCCATGCCCGGAGAGCGACCACACCCGTGGTCAGGTTGGAGCACATCGTCCCCCAGCCCTACCGGGGCCTGGCTCTCTCCACCGGGTTGATACTCGCCGCCGCCATCGCCGTCGACACCTACACCCCCCTCTACGTCCGCGCCGGTCTGGAGAGATCGGCGGGATTCACCGCGTGGTCGGTGCTCCCACTGACTGTTGGCTGGACCACCGGAGCGCTCCTCTCCAGCCGTATGGCCGACCGATACTCCGAATCGTGGGTGATGCTCGTCGGATACATATTCACCATCCCATCACTGGCCATCGCCTGGGCTCTGGTCGTGGGCGAGGCGTCGGTGTTCGCAGCTTTCTCCGCCTTCTTCGGGATGGGCATCGGAGTCGGCATGGCCACCAATGCCGCCCTCACCCTGATGCGGGACGTCACCGACACGGCCAAGATCGGCCGGGTCGCCTCGGCCCACCTCTTCGCCCGAAATCAGGGGTTCACTCTCGGATCGGCCATCGGGGGAGCGGTGTTGTTGTTGGTGGTGACCTTGCAGCTCGGTGATCCGGAGCTGGTCCGTGACCTCATCGCCTCGCCCGAGGGAGGAGGTCCTGCGGGCGCTGCTGCGGCGGTCCGTTCCGGGTTTGCTGCGGCCATCGCGGTTGGGCTGGGGATCTCTGTCATGGGAGCAATCGCTTCGACCCGTTTGCGTCGCGCCCTGGCCGAGATTCGTCTAGCCAAACGCGGTTGAGATGGTGGGGGAGAGGGCCGTGGCATGTGGGGATCATCCGATAGAACCGGACCAGATTCCTGTCGTTTGTCTCAGATCGGCTGGCCGGGACCAGGGCTAGAGGTCGCTCGATCCTCGAAGGCCGGAGACCGCCGAGACGACCGTTCAGGGAGCCCGACTCTCTTGTTCTTGGTTCGGGGAACACCCCGATCCGCAATACTGCACGAGTGGCAATGCGTCTCACCGTTCGACGCTGCAAACCGGTGATGATGGCGTTCGTCGTGATCGTGGCGGCATGCGGGGGTGGCGAGTCGACCGGTGGAGATGCCTGGGGTGGCGAAGCCTCCGGCTACTTCGGTGAGTTGGCGGGCGCCTACTCGGACAACGACTACTACGGAATTCTCGACTTCTATAGCGTGGAAGCCGCGGTTGAGATCTGGCGTGGCGACAACCGCGGCGGGATGCTGGTGCGCAACTTCATCAAGTGGAACAGTGGTGATCTGGGCGAGACGGTGCGTGCCACCTACCTGGGCCGAGACGGTGCCGTGACGCTGGTGGAGTGGGAGACATCGGGCGGGTTGAGCTCCGTCCTCGGCGACATTGGAGATGGTTTGATCACCCATGAGGTGGTGTACGACCAGGGTGTCTGGCTTGGGCAGGGTCTGCGATCGTCGAGGGAGTCTGTTGCCAAATACGAAGACCTTTACGAGCGGTTCGCCGAGGTTTGGAACGGCGATGGCACCACCGGCCTCTCTGATCTCTACCACCCGAATGTCACCATCCACGACCCCCTGAACGTCGCCGACACCCGGGGCTTGGATCGTTTGGAGGCGACGCGTGGCTGGGTCGAGAGCATCGAGACGATGGAACTCTCTTCGGTGACTGTCACCGGCCCGCGGACAGGGCCGGCGGTGTTCCCGGGCCCTTCCCCGTTCGGGACTGACCCAGAGCGCGCCGTGGGCCTCTATCAGGTGACTTACTCCCGGGATTGCGTCGGCGAGCTTGCTGTGGTCTGGACGTTGGCGGAGGGTCTGGTGGTCGACGAGGTCAGGCTTTGGGGTGTTGGTTCATTCGCAGAGTGTGACAGGGCCATGCCGGAGGGATGGTGGTCGGGTCTCTTGTTGCCCGGGCCCAGCGACGAACGTGTGACCGGCGTGATCGAAGCTTCTGATGGTCACGAGATCGCGGTTCACAACGGGACGCCGCTGCTGGAGGAGTTGATCACCGCCGGTCTCGCCCGGTTCTCCGAGGCCAACCTGGAGCAACCCCGCTTCGACAGCGTGACGTTCGAGCCGAGTCGCAATTGTGAGACGCGATCTGGACGACTACTGCAAGAGAACGGCTCACGTGACATCTTCATGTGTCTCTACGAGTCCGATGTGTGCCCTGGCGGTGGCGAGTGCGTTGAACCGCCGCTGAATGTTCGCGGCAACGTTCTCCACGAGCTGGGTCACGCCTGGATTCTGGACAACGTCGATCCCGCGGAACAGGAACGGTTGCTCGAGATCTCGGGGCGGGAGGTATGGCAAAGCGCCGATGTCCCATGGTCGGAACGCGGCGTCGAGTATGCCGCCGAGGTGATCGCATGGGGGCTTCTCGAAGAGACCGAGCCGATGGTCCGGGTTGGCCGACCCTCATGCGACGAGTTGGAGATGGCCTACGAGGCTTTGACCGGAAACACCCCGGCTCTTCGTGATGACACCTGCGTCGGCGGTTGACGAACATGGCCGCGCGGCGGGCGACGAGACCGGGGTCCTCGAGCTGGAGGTTCGCATCGTTTCCCGCCCGGCCGCCGCGGTAGCTCGAGGGGGAGACCGGGAGCCGCCCGGTCTAAGTTGGCCTTCGTGAGTGTTGTCGAGAAGGTCAGGTACTGGTCCCGTGAGCTGCCCGAGGGCTCCTTCGACTACATCGTGATCGGGTCCGGCATGGGTGGGATGACGGCGGCCGCACTCCTCTCCAAACTGGGCAAACGAGTCTTGGTCCTCGAACAGCACGTCATCCCCGGGGGGTTCACCCAGACCTTCGTCAGACCGGGTTACAAATGGGACGTCGGTGTCCATCTGGTGGGTGAGATGACCGAGCGGAGCTATCTCGGCCGTCTGCTGAGAGACCTGACGGATGGACGTCTCCAGTGGGCGTCGGTGGGTGAGGTCTATGACGAGTTCAACTTTCCGGACGGGTTCACGATTCAGTTCCCCAACTCGAAACCCGCCTTTCGGGATGTGTTGTACGAATACTTCCCGGCTGAGCGACAGGCGGTCGATCGCTATCTCGAACTGGTTCGAGCGGCCTCTCGCTCGACGGCCGGCTACATGCAGGCCCGTGTTGCACCGACGATCCTGGCCCCTGGCGCAAAGCGGAAGACCGTCAAGGCAGCCATGCCTTTCCTCACAGCCACGACTGCCGAGGTGCTCGAAGAGC
Organism: Acidimicrobiia bacterium; assembly: GCA_049692815.1. Taxonomy (GTDB): domain Bacteria; phylum Actinomycetota; class Acidimicrobiia; order Spongiisociales; family ZC4RG35; genus JANQRA01. The sequence goes on along the minus strand of JBAVPF010000007.1, from coordinate 1,901 downwards.
TGACGGATGACCCCCGTTTGCGTTCGGTGCTGGCGGCGCAGTGGGGCTACTACGGGTCGACACCGTCGAAGTCGTCGTTCGCCATGCACGCCCTGATGGTCGCCCACTTCGCCTGGGGCGCCTACTACCCGGTGGGCACGGCCGAGTCGATAGCCCGGGAGATGCTGCGAACGGTGTCGGACGCGGGTGGCCGGACCGTGATTCACACCGAGGTGGACAGCATCGTGGTCAGGGGCGGCCGGGCGAAAGGTGTGATCCTCGTCGACGGATCCGAGATCTCCGCCGGAGCCGTCATCAGCGCGATAGGTGCGCCGGCGACGGCGGGTCTGTTGCCCGACGGCATGTTGGGCGAGCCGGCGTCGATGACACCCGGACCGGCTCATGTCAGTCTCTATCTCGGGTTCGAAGGTGATGTGGCGCGGGCCGGCGGCTCGAGGTATTCGCAGTGGTTCTATGAGACGTGGGACATGGAGCGGGATATCTGGCCGATCGAACCCAACGGTGCGCTACCCCGGGCCGACGTTCTCTATTGCAGCTTTCCCTCTCTCAAGGACCCCTCTCACGATCCCGGCTCGCGTCAGCGGCAGACCGGCGAGATCATCACTTTCGTGCCCTGGGACTCCTTCGAGCAGTGGCGGGGAACGAGGTGGAAGAAACGTGGCGCCGAATACGACGAGTTCAAAGAACAGGTGTCGGAGGCATTGCTCTCCCAGTATCTGGAGCGCTATCCCGATCTCGAGCCGCTGGTGTCGTTCTCTGAGCTTTCCACCCCGCTTTCGACACACCACTTCGCCCGCGCGAATCGAGGCTCGATCTACGGGCTCGCTTCGGAGCCCGAGCGGTTCACCAGCGACCACCTGACACCCAAGACCGGCATCAAGGGCTTGTTCATGGCGGGGGTCGACGTGATGGCACCAGGGATCGCCGGGGCCATCGGCGGCGGGGCGTTGGCGGTCGCCGCCGCCGAACCGGTGGCCGCGATGCGTTATCTGCGCCCGATCATGAAAGGCTGATGCCGACCGGGGCGGGTGTCCTCGAGTTGGAGACCTCCCGATTCGGCAGGTCGAATCGGGCTCGAGAGTCATTTCGACAAATCATCGGTAGATCCTGTCCCAACCCACCCATACCTTCGGACCAGGTAGCCCCGGAGAGGAGAGGGAGATGGATGCCGCCACAAGAGCATGGCTCGACCAGGAAGACGCTCGAATCAAACAGGTGATTAGAGACCACGGATGGGCCATCACCTACGTCGGAGGTGGGTGCAGTCATCCCGGCTGTGACCACCCGCCGGACGACGGGCCCCCATTCGCATACACGACCGGCCTGTTCGGCTTGGGACACCCGGAGCTGTTGGTGTTCGGAGTGCCTCCGGAACTTGCCGGGGAGTTGCTCAACCACCTCGGCGAACGGGTGCGGGGAGGAGCGACTCTCGTGCCTGGAGTCGAGATCTCATTCGAACAGTGGCACCACCGGGTCGTTCCCGAGGAGGTCCCCAACCCGGGAGACATCGTGTTCGAGGCCAACCGGTTCTATCAGCGTCCCGATGACCTTTCGGTCCCAGTGCTTCAGCTCACATACGATGACGGGACGGGCGTGTATCCGTGGCACGAGGACTACCCAGTCCCCGAGATGCAGCCCAGACCCGGCACGTTCACGGCCCGGACTTGACCGGTAGCCAGGCGAGCAGCACTTTGACTCCACCGGGATACGAGGTCTTGTTGACAAGGATGCATGCAAAATCATATGCTGATGCGTATGCCAAGTACTAGCGTTCGTGTCGACCGAGCGACTCACGAAGAACTCAAAAAGCTGGCCCGTGACCTCGGCACAACGGTGGGGGAGGCGGTTGCCATCGCCGCCCGAAGACTTCGTCAGCAGAGGATCGGTCGAGACCTCACCGC
>JBAVPF010000006.1:0-2107 GCA_049692815.1 Acidimicrobiia bacterium | reverse complement strand
CCTCCAGGGAGGAGGCCGGCTCGTATCTCGACGACCTGCGCCGGGTCGCCGCCGACTTCGACAACTACCGCAAACGCACGACCCGCGAGAGCTCGGCCATGCTGGAGCGCGCCACGGAGAAGGTGGTGCGCAGCCTGATGCCGGTGCTCGACACCTTCGACGCCGCATTGGGTTCCGAGCCCAAATCGGACACGGAGCGCCAGCTGTACTCGGGGATGCTCAACACGCGGGAGCAACTGCTCAACGCGCTGAAGGCCGAGGGCCTGGAGGTGATCCCCACCCTCGATGAGGAGTTCGACCCGGAGATCCACGAGCCTGTGGGCGCCCCCGAGGGCAACGGGAGGCCGACCGTCTCCGAGGAGCTCCGTCGCGGGTATCGACTCAACGGAAAGGTCCTGCGGGCGGCACTGGTCGCACTGGAAGCAGTCGAATGAACCGTGATTGGGTAGACAAGGACTTCTACAAGGTCCTCGGGGTCTCCTCGGACGCTGGCGCCGACGAGATCAAGAAGGCCTATCGCAAGCTCGCCCAAGAGCATCACCCGGATGCGAATCCGGGCAACGCGGAAGCCGAGGAGAAGTTCAAGGAGATCTCCGAGGCGTACGCCACCCTGTCGGACCCCGAGCAACGCAAGGAGTACGACCAGGTGCGCCGGCTCGCCGCCTCCGGGGGTTTCAGCGGCTTTGGCGGGCCAGGCGGAGGTGGATTTGGCGGTTTCGGCGGCCAGCAGGTCCGTGTCGAGGATCTTCAGGATCTGCTCGGCGGGATGGGCGGCGTCGGAGATCTCTTCGGATTCGGGTCGCGACGCTCCGGCGGCGGGGCCCAGCGGGGAGCCGACATGGCCACCGATCTCAGCATCTCATTCGAGGACGCTGCATTCGGCGTGGAGACGCAGGTCACCGTGGAGGGCGCCGCTCCCTGCTCGAGGTGCAGCGGCTCGGGCGCCGAGCCGGGCACCTCCGTCACCGTCTGTCCCACCTGTAGTGGCAGGGGCGTCGTCGCCCAGAATCAGGGGTTCTTCTCCTTCAGCCAACCATGTCCGCAATGCCGCGGCTCGGGAAGGATCATCGAACAGCCCTGTTCCCAGTGTCGGGGATCGGGGTCGGAGAATCGTCGTCGCAACGTGAAGCTGCGGGTCCCTGCCGGCGTCAAGGACGGGACGACTCTGCGACTCCGTGGCAAGGGAGCGCCGGGAGCCAACGGAGGGCCGCCTGGGGATCTCATGGTCCGCATCCGGGTGGCTCCGAGCCGGAGATTCGGGCGCAAGGGCAACGACCTCACTCTCAAGGTGCCGATCAGCTACACGGAGGCGGCGCTGGGCACCAAGATCGACGTGCCGACGCTCAACGGCGGTGTTCGGGTCAAGATCCCGTCGGGAACGCCCTCCGGGAAGACGTTCCGGGTGAAGGGCAGGGGCATCGATCCCGAGCGGGGCCGTACCGGCGACCTGCTGGTGACGGTCCAGGTAGCCGTGCCCAAGAAGGTCTCAAAGGACGAGAAACGGCTCCTGGAGGAATTGGCGGAGCATGAGACCGATGAGCTCAGGTCTCATCTGAGATGATGGGTTGGAAGAGATGACAGATTCACAGAGAGCAGTGTTCGTCATATCGGTCGCCGCCGAGCTGGCCGGGATGCATCCTCAGACTCTGCGCATCTACGAGCGCAAGGGCCTCATCGACCCATTCCGCACCCCCGGAGGCACCCGGCGTTACTCACAGGAGGACATCGAGCGTCTCCAACTGATCCAGGAGATGACCGCCGAGGGCATGAACCTCGAAGGCGTGCGCCGGGTTTTGGCGCTCCAGGAGGAGAACCGCCGGCTGAAGAGAAAGCTCGATCGGCTTCGTGACAAGCTCGACGAGATCGAGGAGCGGATGGAGAGGGCCGGGAAGCCGCCCGAGATCATCCTCAGGAGCCAGGTGCGCCGCATCTACGGGGTCGAGAACTGATGGCGGACTCATATGAGGGCCCGGTGAGGGTCCGGGGCGCCGACGGAATCCTGTTGACCACCGGAGCCGCCCACCTCGAGATCGACACCGCCATGGGCAACTGGACGGGGATCCTGCAAACACTGCGAGGCACAGCCGTGGCCGGGAAAGCCCTGTTG
>JBAVPF010000005.1:0-1564 GCA_049692815.1 Acidimicrobiia bacterium | reverse complement strand
GCCCAGGCCGTATTCATCAACCGTCCCGGGGTCACCTGGGGTCTCCCCTTGGACCCGCCCCGCTACCACGTCCCCGACCTGGAGAAACTCGCCAGCGCCCTCGGCGCCTGACGTTTCCTAATGCTGTGGGGACGGTATTTCGTCCTTACAGCGTCTGAAAAGCCCTACCCCTCGCCCAGCGTCGCCAGTACTTCCAGCACCCGGTCGACTTCATCGGTCGTGTTGTAGTGGCAGAAGCCGATGCGAACCAGACCACCTTCGTCGAGGACACCCAGTCGGGTCATCGCGTTCACCGCGTAGTAGTGACCCGACCAGACGTAGATTCCCGCCTCGATCATGTGACGGGACACCTGGTCGGGGTGCATCCCCTCGACGGCGATGGCGAACGTGGCCACCCGCCGGCCATCCATTGCGGGGACGCCGTGGAGACGCACATGTCCCATGTCTCCGATCCCTTCGAGGAATCTGTGGCCCAACTCCCTCTCATGGTCGGTGGTGGCTTCGATGCCGATCGACTCGAGGTACTCCACCGCGGCGGTCACACCCGCCAGCGACTCGAAGCTCTGGGTCCCCGTCTCCCACTTGCCTGGCGGGTCCGACGGCGCCGGTCTCACCTTGAAGGCGTCCAGTCCGGCCAGGTGCTCGGCGCGGCCGAACATGACCCCGGTGTGGGGACCGAAGAACTTGTACGCGGAGGCGACCAGGAAGTCACACCCCAAGGCATTCACGTCGATTGCCAGGTGGGGCCCGGCGTGGACGGCATCCACGTAGATGAGCGCCCCTGCAGCATGTGCGGCTTCCGCGATCGGGGCGATGTCGACGACCGTCCCCAGCGAGTTCGCTGCCAGGCAGACCGCGACGAGCCGAACGTCGTCGTCGATCAGTTGGATCACCGACTGTGGGTCCAGCAGCCCGGTCCCGGTGTCGAAGTCGGCCACCCGCACATCCACACTCGCCCTTTCCGCCGCCATCACCCAGGGCGTGAAGTTGGCATCGTGGTCGAGACTGGTCAGAACGATGGCATCACCCTCCGACCAGGTCTCGGCGATGGCCCGGCTCATGGCGAAGGTCAGGCTGGTCATGTTCTGGCCGAAGAAGATCTCTTCTGGACTGGCTCCCAACATCCGCGCCATCGCCTGACGGGCCTCGGCGGTGACCCTGACGGCCTCATCGGAGGCTCCGTAACCACCGCCGAGATTGCTCACGCCACGGCCGAGTAGACCACTCATGGCCTCTATGACGGAGGTGGGGACCTGGGTGCCGCCGGGGCCGTCGAGGTAGGCCGCGGGGTGCCCGTTCTCGACACGGGCGAGCGCCGGGAAACGCGATCTGACGGTCCCGACATCGAAGGTTTGGCTCATGGCCAGCACCATACGTGGATGGCCGCTTGTTAATTACCTCACAAGCGTCGAGCGCCCTAATCTCCAAGGACGTGGCTCTCGCCGACTACGCACCGATCTTTGTGATGTTCGTGTTGGCAGCGGGGTTTGTCGCGGCGTCGCTGCTCGTCTCCCGGGTCTTCTCCCCGAATAACCCCACGCCGGAGAAGCTCGAGCCCTACGAG
>JBAVPF010000004.1:0-2231 GCA_049692815.1 Acidimicrobiia bacterium | reverse complement strand
CAGGAAGGGTGGCGCCGGGCAGAGGCTCGACGAGCTCGAGGCTGACCTTGCCCCGCTCGATCTCACGGACCCTCACCTTCAGCTCGTCTCCGTCGGACAGGTAGTCCTCCACGCGCTCGACGCGCTTGGAGCCGTCCAGCCGGGAGATGTGGAGCAGGCCGTCACGACCGGGCAGGATGTTGACGAAGGCGCCGAACTTGGTGATGTTCACCACCTTGCCGTCGTACACCGCGCCGACCTCCGCCTCCGGTGGGAAGGCGATCTGGGTGACCCTCTCCTTGGCGGCGGCGAGTGCCTCGCCGTCGTTGGAGGCGATCCGCACGATGCCGACACCGTCGGCCTCCTCGATCTCGATGTTGGCACCGGTTTGCTCCTCCAGCTCGCGGATGACCGCGCCCTTCGGACCGATGACCTCCCCGATCTTGTCCTTCGGGATCTCGATCGACTCGATACGCGGTGCCCACTTGTTCATCTCCTCGCGCGGGGCGGAGATGACATCCGCCATCGCGTCCAGGATGAACAGCCTCGCCTCACGGGCCTGGCTCAGAGCCGACTCGAGCACCTCGGAGGGAAGACCCTGGATCTTGGTGTCCAACTGGAGGGCGGTGATCATGTCCCTGGTCCCCGCCACCTTGAAGTCCATGTCACCCAGCGCATCCTCGGCACCGAGGATGTCGGTGAGTGTGACGAACCGGTCGCCTTCGTTGATGAGCCCCATGGCAATGCCGGCTACGGGAGCGCTGATGGGCACACCGGCGTCCATCAGAGACAGCGTCGAGCCGCATACCGAAGCCATCGACGACGACCCGTTCGAAGCCAGCACCTCGGATACGAGGCGCAGCGCGTAGGGGAAGTCGTCAGAGGTGGGGATCACGGGGAGCAGCGCCTTCTCGGCGAGAGCGCCGTGACCGATCTCACGCCGCTTCGGGCCGCGCATGAAGCCGGCCTCACCCGTGGAGAAGGGCGGGAAGTTGTAGTGGTGCATGTACCGCTTGCCCTCGGCGATGTCGAGGGTGTCGAGCATTTGCTCCATCTTGAGCATGCCGAGCGTGGTCACGTTCAGCACCTGGGTCTCGCCTCTCTGGAAGAGGGCGGAGCCGTGAGTCCTCTCGATTGTCCCGACTTCGATGCTCAGGGGACGGATGTCGGTAACACCTCTCCCGTCCATGCGCACGCCTTTGTCCAGGACACGCTGGCGTGCCTGCTTCTTGAACACCGACCGGAAAGCATTCTTGACCTGCTTCAGGGTCTCGACGTCGTCTTCCTCGACGCCCATCCCAGCGACGACCTCGTCGAGAGCCGCCGCCTCGGCGTTCTGGCGGTCGTGCTTGCCCGGGATCTCCAGGACCGAGGCGATCTTGGCCGAGGCGGCCGAGTCGACCTTGGCGAAGATCTCGTCGGTGTAGTCGACGGCCGTGCCCCACTCGAAGGCGGGCAGCTCGACCTGGGAGACCAGCTCGTTCTGCAGGTCTATCAGCTTGGCGATGTGCTCCTTGGCCTCGTCCAAGCCCTGGGCGACGGCATCCTCGTCGGAGGGACGATCGCCGCCGGCGACGAGACGGGCACCGTCTTCGGTGGCTCCGGCCTCGACCATCACGATGTCGATCTCACCGCTCTCGTTACGGCGACCGGCCACGACAAGCTCGAAGACCGACTCATTCAGGTCTTCCTCGGTGGGGAAGGCGACCCACTCGCCCTTCTTGAGCGCCAGCCGAATCCCGCCGAGCGGCCCCTCGAAGGGAAGTCCGCTGACACTGAGCGCAGCAGACGCGCCATTGAGGGCGATGACGTCGAAGGGGTTCTCGTGGTCGACGGAGAGGGAGACGACCACGACGTGGGTCTCGTTTCGGTACCCGTCGGCGAACGAGGGCCGCAGAGGTCTGTCGATGAGACGGCAGGTCAGTATCGCCTGCTCGGAGGGACGACCCTCACGACGGAAGAACGACCCGGGGATCCGGCCCACGGAGTACATCCGCTCCTCGAAGTCGACTGTCAAGGGGAAGAAGTCGACTCCCTCCCGTGGCTTGGAATTGGCCGTGGCGGTAACCAGCATCTGGGTACCGCCGATGGTGGCGACGACGGCTCCGTTGGCCTGGCCGGCGAGCTTGCCGGTGCTCAACACGAGCTCTTTGCCGCCGATGATGCCTCTCACTGAGGTCTCGGGCACTTGTTGCTCCTTCATTTGTGGCTTGGAGCCTGCGCCCGTTGGCAGTGGTGACGTCTCCAGCGGA
>JBAVPF010000003.1:0-4082 GCA_049692815.1 Acidimicrobiia bacterium | reverse complement strand
GGGTGAGCTGACCATCACGGCCCGGAACGACAACGACCACGTCGTGGTCACGGTGGCCGACACCGGGCATGGGATGCCACCGGAGGTAGCAGAGCGGATCTTCGATCCCTTCTTCACGACCAAGGAGCCGGGCAAGGGCACCGGTCTGGGCTTGCACACCGTCCACACGATCGTGGGCCGGGCGGGGGGGGAGATCACGGTCGACTCGAGCTCTTCCGGAACCACATTCACCGTCCTACTCCCCGTGCTCGAGGAACCCGCGGGGAGCTCCGCGGAGGAATAGAGGGTTGACTCGCAATAGTCGACCCCATTCCGGCTGACACGGCGGTCGTCCGAGTTGATATGTTTCAGGACGTTGTCCGGCTAGCGAAAGGCCTCTCTATGAACGTATCGATGACAGTCAACGGGCGGGAGGTCTCGGCGGACGTCGAGCCACGGACTCTCCTCGTGCATTTCATCCGGGACAACCTCGGCCTGACCGGCACGAACATCGGCTGTGACACCAGCCAATGTGGCTCGTGCACGGTGCACATGGACGGGATGGCGGTGAAGTCGTGCACCGTGCTCGCAGCCCAGGCGGACGGGGCCACCGTGACCACGATCGAAGGTCTGGCGGCCATCGGCGAGATGCACCCGATGCAAGAAGCCTTCTGGGATGCCCACGGCCTCCAGTGCGGCTTCTGCACGCCCGGAATGATCATGGCCTCCGTGAAGCTCGCCGACGGCAACCCCGGCATCAGCGACGAGGAGGTACGTCACGGCTTGGAAGGCAACTTCTGCCGGTGCACCGGTTATCAGAACATCGTCAAGGCAGTCAAAGCAGGCGCCGCCGCGATGGGAGGTCAGTCATGAGTAGGTACATGGGCACGTCCGTCAAGCGTGTCGAGGACCCACGTTTCCTCAGCGGCCAGGGAAAGTACGTCGGCAACATCTCTCTGCCAGGCATGGTCTACGTGGGGGTCAAGAGGAGCCCCTTGGCCCATGCCACCATCAAAGGAATCGACGCATCGAAGGCCGAGGCCCTCGACGGTGTCATCGCGGTGTACAAGGGTCAGGACCTCGTCGACGGCGGAGTCGGTTCTCTGCCATGCGGATGGACCTTCGACGGCTGTCTCACCCCGCCTCACCACCCGGTTTGCATCGACAAGGTCCGTCACGTCGGTGACGCGATGGCAGTCGTAGTTGCGGAGAGCCCGTCGATCGCCGAGGACGCTCTCGACCTCATCGACGTCGACCTCGACCCGCTCCCGGCCGTGATCCACGCTCGCCAGCCGAAGGGCGAATGGCCGATCGTGCACTCCGACATGGAGTCGAACGTGAGCTATCACTGGCCCCTGGGCGACGAAGAAGCCGTTAATGCGGCTCTCGCAGCCTCGGACCACGTGATCGAGCTCGACTTCGCCAACCAGCGTCTGATACCGAACGCAATGGAGCCGCGGGCCTGTGTGGCACAGTGGGACGCTCCCGACGAGCACATGACGGTGTGGACGACGAGCCAGAACCCACACACGATCCGGCTCCTCTTGGGCGCATTCACACTGGGGATACCAGAGCACAAGCTGCGGGTGGTCTCCCCCGACGTAGGCGGCGGGTTTGGAAGCAAGATCTTCCATTACCCCGAAGAGGTGATCGTGCCGTGGGTGGCGCGGCAGGTGAATCGCCCGGCCAAGTGGGTCGCGACCCGCTCCGAGTCGTTCGTCACCGACCGCCATGGCCGAGATCACGAGTCGACGGCGAAACTGGGTGTCAACGACGACGGGACATTCACCGCCCTGCATGTGTCCACGTGGGCAAACATGGGCGCGTACCTGTCCACCTTCGCCCCGCTGATCCCAACGGCGCTGTACATCACCCTGCTCTCCGGTCTCTACAAGATCCCGGTGATCTTCGGTGAGGCCTACGGGACGATGACCAACACCGTTCCTGTGGACGCCTATAGAGGCGCAGGTCGCCCCGAGGCGAGCTATCTCCTCGAGACGATCATCGACCTGGCGGCTCGCGAGTTGGGCATGGACCCGATCGAGCTGAGGCGGAAGAACCTCATACAGCCGGACGAGTTTCCCTACCAGACACCGGTGGCGCTGGTCTACGACAGCGGCAACTACCCGGGACTGTTCGAAAAGATCGAAGGGTTATCCGGCTACTCCGATCTGCGCAAGGCTCAGGACGAGGCTCGTGCCGGCGGAAAGCTGGTCGGTGTCGGGTTCTCCTCCTGCATCGAGGCCAGCGGCCCGGCTCCGTCCGCCGCCGCGGTGGGCCTCGGCGCCGCCATCGGGCTCTTCGAGAGCGGCAGCATCCGGGTTCACCCCACCGGGAAGATCTCGGTGTTCACCGGCTCCCACGCCCATGGGCAGGGTCATGAGACCACGTTCGCTCAAGTCGTCGCCGACGAGTTGGGCGTTCCGATCGAGGACGTGGAGGTGATCCACGGCGATACCGATCGCATCCAGTACGGCGTAGGCACCTACGGGAGCCGCAGCGCCGCCGTCGGTGGCAGTGCGCTGGTGATGAGTGCAGTGAAGATCCGCGCCAAGCTCAAGGAGCTGGCCGCGCATCTGCTCGAGGCCTCCGTCGACGACATGGTCTACGACCAGGACGAGGGAACGGTCTCGGTCGCCGGCTCACCCGAGAGCAAGAAGGGATTCGCAGAGCTGGCCTTCGCGGTCACCACTGCGGACAATCTCCCCGAGGGCATGGAACCGGGGTTGGAGGCGACCTCGTTCTACGACCCGGTGAACTTCACCTTCCCCTACTCCGCACACGTGGCACAAGTGGAGATCGACCCGGCCACCGGTGAAGTCGAGCTACAGAAGTACTTCGCCGTGGACGACGTCGGAAACGTCATCAACCCGATGATCGTCGAGGGCCAGATCCTCGGCGGCATCGCCCAAGGGGCCGGTCAGGCTCTGTGGGAGCACGGCATCTACGACGAAGACGGGCAACTCCTGTCGGGTTCGATGCTGTCGTACGCGATGCCTCGGGCGGATGGCTTCCCCATGATCGAGGTCGACCGGCAGGAGACGCCATCACCTCACAATCCACTGGGTGTGAAAGGCGCCGGGGAGATGGGGACGATCGCCAGCACGGTGACGATCTCCAACGCGGTGCTCGACGCATTGGCCCCGTTCGGCATCAGATATCTCGAAATGCCGCTCACGGCCGAGAAGATCCGAGCAGCAATAGTCGCCGCGAGCAACGGCGGAGGTGAATGATGTATCCCAGACCGTTCGAATACGTTCGAGCCGACACGGTCGATCAGGCGCTCGACCTCAAGTCGGAGACCGGTGGGCGCTTCATCGCCGGAGGGCACAGTCTCCTCCCGTTGATGAAGATCCGCCTGACTGCCCCGGACACGTTGGTCGACATCGGCCGCATCGATGGCCTGCGAGGGATCAAGAGCAACGGTGGGTTCACCATCGGTGCTCTGACCACTCATGCGATGGTGGCCGCCGAGGGCGCAGGGGCCTTCCCTGCCGCCCTCAGCGAAGCCGCCGCGATGATCGGAGACCCTCAGGTTCGCAATCGGGGCACGGTCGGGGGCAACGTCGCACACGCCGATCCGGCGTCCGACCTGCCAACGGTGTTCTCCGCGTTGGGGGCGACCTTCACGGCCGTGTCGAAGTCGGGCTCACGAGATATCGCGGCTTCTGACTTCTTCACCGGGTTGTTCGAGTCGGCTCTCAGCGACGATGAGATCCTCACCGAGGTAAAAGTCGCTGCCGAGCCGGGATCGTGTGGTTCCGCCTACGCCAAGCTGTTCAACCCAGCGTCCCGCTATGCAGTGGTTGGAGCGGCGGCGACGGTCGAGATCGGCGACGACGGGAACTGCTCCGCATGCACCGTGGCCGTCGGAGGCCTCACCGCGCATGCCATGGTCCTCGACGCCGTCGGCCGCGCCCTGGTGGGCAAGCCGGTGACGGCGGAAAACGCTGAGGCCGCCGGCCAGGCTGCCAAGGACGCAATCGGTGACGACGTCATGGGAGACGTATACGCCTCCGCCGACTATCGCCGGGACGTCCTTCCCGTGTTCGTGGCACGAGCATTGATGACCGCTGCCTCACGCGCCTCCTGAGCTGAGCGCG
>JBAVPF010000002.1:0-12134 GCA_049692815.1 Acidimicrobiia bacterium | reverse complement strand
GGGCCGGGGTCTGGAAGCACTCATCCCCACCGACAAGCACGTCACAGACAGTCCCACCTATGTCGAGATCTCCGTCGATGAGATCAAACCCAATCCGGATCAACCGAGAAGCCGATTCGATGAGGAGACGATGGCCGAGTTGGCTGCATCGATCACCGAGGTTGGGGTGTTGCAGCCGGTCGTCGTGGCGAGGGACGACGACGGTGCCCATTATCTCATCGCCGGAGAGCGGCGATGGCGGGCAGCGCGGAGAGCCGGTCTGACCACGATCCCGGCCATCGTGCGTGGCCACAGTGGTGAGTCGACCCTGGTCGAGGCTTTGATCGAGAACGTCCAGCGGCAGGACTTGACACCTCTGGAGGAGGCTCACGCCTACAAGCAACTCCTGGAAAATACTGGAATGAGTCAGGAGGATCTGGCAGGTCGTGTGGGCAAATCGAGGTCCGCAGTGTCCAACACGCTGCGCTTGCTCGGACTGCCCGGCCCGGTGCAGACGATGGTCGACTCGGGCAGTCTCAGCGCCGGCCACGCCCGCGCCCTGCTCGGTCTGGAGGATGTCAAGTACGCGGTGTATCTGGCCGAGAAGGCTTCGACCGAGGGTTGGAGTGTGCGTCAGGTCGAGGACGCCGTCCGCACCAGGCGGACGATGGATGAAGGGCCCAGCACGAAGCGTGTCACCCAGGTGCGGCCCGTCGAGATAATCGAGTTGGAGAAGCGTCTGGCGGATCGTCTCGGCTCGAAGGTGCGGATCACCTACCAGAACAAGAAGGGCAAGGTCGAGATCCGCTTTGGGTCTTTGGAGGACTTGGAACGCATCTATCGAACCCTGAGTTGACGGATCCTTCGATCCGGACTCGACCGGGTCAGCCCTCGGAGTGGGGCAGCGCGAAGAATCGGCTCAAACCCTCAGCCACGGCCAAGCCGGTCTTCTCGTCGATGTCGCGCAGCGCAACGACGGCAGCCGGGGCCCGGGTCTCCTTGAGCATTGCACTGGCCCGGCCCTCCACGCGGGCATCGAGGGTCAATGCGAGCGAGCGAGCCAACTCCTCTCCGGCCCGTGATGTGCTGCGATCAGAGGCGAAGTAGTAGACCGAGTCGTCACCGTCACGGTTCACCCGAAACGCGACGATCAGATCGGATCCAACACGATTGGCCCTCCGCGCCCGAAGACGCTCGGGGAGTGTTATGTCGCTGCTCCGCGACATCATCGGCACGCCACCGGCGTCCTGGATGGCCAGTGCGGCCGCTGAAGCCGCCTGCCAGGCGTCATGGGCCTCGTCCGGGTCACGGCATTCGGCGTCCAGGAAGATCCGGGCCCCGGCCATGGTGGAAGGAAGCATCCGCAACCACTCACGCTCACGGATGGCCTCACGTCCCTCGCGCATCTCGCCGCGCGTCACCAGATGGATCTCAGTCACTACCTCGGGGCCCACTTTTCCATCTTCTGCCAGGTGGCGGTTGTGCTGGAAGTCGATGACCGCCGCTTCGGTCTCACGGCCGAAGATCCCGTCGACCTTGCCTGAGTCGAAGCCGAGCGAGTTGAGGCGGGACTGGAGCTCGGCGATGTCCTCTCCACGGATCATCGGGCGACGCATGAAGAGGATCCGGTCGCCGAGCCGGTAACCGGCCTCATAGAGGGAGCGCCAGGTGTCGGGGCCGACTATCCCGTCGGGGTCGAGCCCTTTGGCACGCTGGAATCGGATGACCGCCCCGCGTGTCCCCTCGGCGAATTCGGCGCGGACATCGTCCCCGGTCTCGAACCCCAACGCCGCCAGGCGGTCTTGTATGTCACGAATCGCCGGGCCCCGGTCACCGACACGAAAGAGACGCATCTAACCCCTGATCTTACGATCAGGGGCGGTACTGGGTATCAAGTACTCAGTACCTAGTACTTGATACTCAGTTGATGAACTCGCTGAGCTCGTTGAGGAGCTTGTGTTTGGGGGCGGCGCCGACGATGCGCTTCTTCTCGACACCGTCCTTGAAGAGGATCAGCGTCGGGATGCTCATCACATCGTGAGCCGCGGCGGCCTGCGGGTTGTGGTCGACGTTCAGCTTTCCGATGTCGAAGCCGTCCTGCTCGGTGGCCAACTCCTCGAGGACGGGTGCGATGACACGACAAGGCCCACACCATTCGGCCCAAAAATCAACCAGCACCGGCTTCTCTGCGCTTATCGCCTCGTTGAAGGCACCGTCATTGAGGGTCTTTATCTCGCCCATTGTTCTCCTTGTCGTTCCAATTGCTGAACCGGGAGAGCCCCGTGGTCATTCCCGGCCGGCGAGCCATCGCTCGGCATCGATCGCGGCCATGCATCCCGTGCCGGCGGCGGTCACCGCCTGACGATAGGTGTGGTCGGCGACATCGCCTGCAGCGAAGACACCCTCGACCGACGTGGCGGTGCCACCGGTCAACCCGGCCACCAGGTAGCCCTTGTCGTCCAGGTCGAGCTTTCCGACGAACAGCTCTGTCGTGGGTTTGTGCCCGATCGCCACGAAGACGCCGTTGGTGGCGAACTCACGGCTCTCACCGGTGACCGTGTCCTGGACGGTTACGCCGGTGACCGTGTCCTCGCCGTGGATCTCGGTGACGACCGCATTCCAGATGACCTCGATCTTGTCGTGCTCGAGTGCCCTGGTCGCCATGATCTTCGACGCTCGAAACTCGTCGCGGCGGTGGACCATGGTGACCTTCGATGCGAACTTGGTGAGGAACAGAGCCTCTTCCATGGCGGAGTCCCCACCGCCCACAACGACCAGGTCCTGATTGCGGAAGAAGAACCCGTCACACGTTGCGCAAGCCGACACGCCTTTGCCGGTCAACCGCTGCTCGCCGGGTATCCCCAGCCATCTCGCCTCGGCCCCGGTGGCGATTATCACCGCGTCGGCCGTGTACTCGTCGGCGCCCACCGAGACCCTGAAAGGATGCGAGGAGAAGTCGACTTCGGTCACGTTGACCTGGTGAAGCCGTGCCCCGAAGCGCTCGGCCTGCTTGCGGAACTGGTCCATGAGCTCCGGGCCCATGATCCCGTCCGGGAACCCGGGGTAGTTCTCCACATCGGTCGTGATCATCAACTGCCCGCCGGCGGCGACTCCCTCGAACACCAGGGGCTCGAGGTCGGCGCGGGCGGAGTAGAGGGCGGCGGTCAGCCCGGCCGGCCCTGAACCGATGATTATCAGCTTCTCATGAGTCATCACGTGACCTCGTGAACCAAAGGAACCCTCCACCGACGGCCAGGATGACACCAAAGACGGCGAACGCCCCTGCGGTCGTCAACGGGATCTCCAGGGCTCCGAACAACGTCCAGACCAAGAAGATCACAGCTGTCAACCCGAGGGCGGCGGCCATGATTCCCAATCCGGTGAGCCTTATGAAACGGGCGAGGCGGTCGACCGTCATGGCTCTGACCCTCGTGGCGATCTCCTCGAGGAAGTCGGCAAATCGCGTGGCGAGCTCTTGCATTGGCCGGCAGGTTAGTTGTGACCGTGCTGATCCCCGAGCCGAGTCGGGGCCTTCGGCCCGGTGTCGTGCAATCGGACCCCCCCTCAGCCGGGTGGATTGCACAACGGCCGGGCGGATCGTGGATCTCGTGCAACCGAGCAGGTCCATGAGGGTGGATTGCACAACGGATCAAACCGCAGGACGGGTTCAGTTGTCGACTTCCACCACCGTGCAGGTCTGCGAGTCGACGAACGTGATCGGGGCAGTCTTCAAGTCGGCTCCGTTTGGTATCGCCGCGATCAACAGTCGGGTGTCGACCTCCCCGACATCCGTTCCCATCGCCTCGGCGATGAATTTCGGATCAACGGTCCGAACGACGTAATAGTCCTCGAGACCGGCCTGCACGAGACACTCGGCCTGGGCCTCTTCGGTCTCTTCGGTTGGGCCGGCGAAGGTCGAGGTGACGGCGTCGAGTCGCAGACGTTTCGCGACTGCCTCCAGGTCGGAGCGCGGCGCTGCTTCGACACTCCCGCCATCGGCATCACTGGCTGCCGCCATCGTCGTGGCGGTGGCGCCGGCCACCGCATCTGCGGACCCTGCCGTGGTGACGGTGGCGAGCTCGGCCGTCGCCCTCTCTTCGTTGGCGTCCCCACCCTGATTGCCGAGAATGGCGACTCCCACGACGACGATGAAAAGGCCGGCCGTGACCGGGACCCATCGGTAGTACCACGGTGCCCGGGACGGTTTCGGTTGTTCGGTCAGCGCCGCCCACAGGTCACGATGCAGAGCCGCCTTCTCGTCTTCACGCATGTGAGTCGTGCCAGCCGACACGAGGGCTTCCCGAGCCATCTTCTGTGACTCGTATTCCGTCTGGAGCTTCGGAGAGGACGCAATGAGTGCGCGTGCCTCTGACTCGTCCTCCAATCGGCCTTCGACGAGGGCGCTTATCAGATCGATCTCGTGATCACGCATCTCGTTCCTTTGATGGTCTCATCACCCGTTTCGGTTCCCCAACTCGGCGGCGAGAAGACGACGTCCTCTGAACACCCTCGACTTAACAGTGCCCACGGGGACGCCGAGGATGACGGAGACGTCAGCGAGCCCGAGCCCCTCGATGTCGGCGAGGACGACGGCCGCCCTGAACTCGGTGGGCAAGGTGGCGAGTGCCTGCTGCAACTCGGGTCGCATGGCGGCCGCATCCACTGCCTCCTGGGCAGCGCGGTCGGCAGGATCGACGTGATCGGAGAGGGCGTCGGCTTTGTGTCTCTTCTCCTTGCGCAGCATGTCGTAACAGGTGTTGACGGCGATCCGGTAGATCCACGTGCCGGCCGCGGACCTGCCTCTGAACTGTCCCGCCTTTCGGAAAGTGGTGAGAAAGGTCTCCTGCGTGGCGTCGAGGGCGTGCTCCCGATTGCCCATGATGCGCAGGCAGACCGAGAAGACGCGGTCCTCATGGGTGTTCATGACCGTGGTGAATGCGTCGTGGTCCCCGGCCGCGACGCGTGCCAGCAACTCGGCATCGTTGGCTGGGGAGGTCACGGCTCGAAGCGTAACTCTGCGATTGCCGCCTGAAAGGTCCCGTCCGCCCGTTGAGGAAGATCGGTGAGCCAGACGAGCCAGTAGCCGTCGGAGCGGGATGGAAGCCCCACGGTGGTGGATCCGGGTGAGGCAGTCGCCCCCGCTATGTGCTCCCAATCCTCCGGGTCCGGTTTCGGTTGTCCCGCCCATCGGAGGTCGAAGACGGTGCCCTCGCTGAGCCCAATCAGTCGCAGTCGGGCGGGCCGGCCGGCGACCCTCACACTCACCCCGACTCCCGGCTTCAGGAGGTGAAGTGGATCGAGGTAACGCTCGGTGCGCCACTCGGTCGACGGGTCCCCATCGATCAGGTTCTCGACGATTTGGTCGTTCTCGCCACCCTCCCCGAAGGGGTCGACGGTGGAGACCTCGAGGGCAATCACGAGGCCGGTGGGCAGGGTCGTCGGCACATCGGGTGGCGTCGTCGTCGGGATGACGGCCTCGGTGGTAGGTGTGGGCACCACGAGCACGGTGCCCCCCGATAGGAGGGCTCCCACCGCGACGAGGGCCACGGCGACCAGGACGAGGCCGAGGGCGGTGATGAGCAGACGTCTGGACGTCGGGCTGGTATCGGATGCGGGGGCCCGCGGTGTCGGCGCCGCCCGGAGCGCCTTCTCCAGGTCGTCGGCGCTCAGCTGCCCCGATTGCCCCGAGCGGAGGATGATGTCTAGCGCCCGGGGGACGCCATCGACACGCTCCGAGGGTGGAGGGCCGCCAGGTTGAGAACCGGTCAGGGCCGTCTCCAAGCCGGCACAGAGCGCCCGCACGTCTCCCTCAGGGTCGATCCAGCCGGGCTCCCTGCCGAAGGCGCCGAGCTTGGCGGGATGGGCACCGGAGTACGAGATCGCAGAGGTGTCGATGCGCCCGTGGACCGCACCCGCCGAGTGCAGCGCGGCGAGTGCTCCCGCCAGACCGGAGGCATTGGGCAGGAAGTCGGCCAGTTCGACGGGCCGGCCGGCCGCTATACGATCGGCAACGGTCGCACCGCCGGTCCACTCGGAGACAGCGTAGGCACCACCTTCGACCTCGCTGACCGCGAAGATGCGGGCCAGGTGCGAGTGGGTCGTCTTGGCCGCGGCCGTGACGGAGGCAACGAACTGCTTGCGGCGCTCGACCGAGGACTCGGGGCCGAGGCTCCGGATCAGCACGGGCCGATCGAGAGAGGTATCGGTCGCCAGCCACTCCTCGATGTCTCCATCTCTCCCTAGCCGGACCTCCAGGGCGTAGCGGTCCGGTATCGCAGCGGGCACGACATGTAGTTCAGCAGCTAGCCGACACGATGACGAAGCACCGACAGGCTCGCTCTCGTCCTGACGAACCCGCTGCGCTCGTAGAGACGGATCGCCCTGGCGTTGTCCGGTCTCACGTTGAGGATCATCACCCGGCCACCGTTGGCCGCCCCCCAGCCGATGCAGGCCGAGAGGAGGGCGCCCCCCAAGCCTCTCCCCTCCGCATCCGGGCGCACGGCGATGCGATGCAGGTAGGCGACCCCCCAATGGGTGCCGACGATGGCGTATCCGGCGTCGGAGATCGTCAGCAGGGCGGCCGACCTGTTGGCGCGGTAGGCCTCGTCGAGACCCAATTCGGACATCCCCCAGAAGCCGGAGAAGGCCTCCTTGTCGATGGCGACGATGCTCGGCCAGTTGGGTTGTGTCTCCTCGACCGCGTGCTCGCCGGGCGCAGGCCGTTCGCCCATGAGGGAACGCTCCAGCACGTCCAGGCTGGCGTACTCCTCGTACCTGTTGTCCACCCAAGAGCCAGTGGAGCTCGGGTAGAGAGCGGGGGAGAAGACCTCGCTTGCGCCCATCGACGCCATGTGCCCGGTGACCTGCTGCAGAAACCCGGCCCCGCCCCGATCGAGGCGGATCATGGGCTCGGTGATCACGTCGTTCCAGGGTCTGGCCCTCGCCCGCAGCCATCCGGAGGATATGGTCAGGGGGTTCGGCCATTGGCCGAGGACACGAAGGTCAGAAGCCACGTTCCGGAGAGTATGGATATGGACGTCGTAGTTGCCAGTCACCCGGCTTCCATGCTGCACGACACCGGGCCTCGTCACCCGGAGAGGCCCGGGAGGGTCGAGGCCGTGATGGCCGGGGTGCGCTCTTGTGGCCTCGATGTCACCGAGTTCATCTCACCGACGATCGAGCGAAGCGAGTTGGCGCTGGTTCACGATCCTTCGTATATCGCCATGATCGAGACCTTCTGTGAGCTGGGTGGTGGCGCGTTGGACATCGACACCTTCGTATCCGTCGAATCTTGGGAAGCCGCGCTGACGGCCGCAGGAGGTGTGCGAGCCCTCGTCGACGAGTTGGAGTCCGCTCCGGACGCGACCGGGTTCTGCATCGCCCGGCCCCCCGGCCACCACGCCCTGCGCGATCGGGCGATGGGGTTCTGCATCTTCAACAACGTCGCGGTCACGGCCGCTTACCTGCGGTCCCGTGGCGAGCGGGTGGCGATTCTGGATTGGGACGTCCATCACGGGAACGGGACCGAGGCCTGCTTCGCCGACGATCCGGGGACACTGTATGTCTCCCTCCACCAGGGGCATTTCTACCCGTTCACCGGTCACATCGAGGCCATCGAGGAGGGCGATGCCAAGGGGACGACGGTGAACATCCCGCTGCCGGCCGGGACCGCAGGTGACGTCTATCGCAAGGCATGGGGTGAGCTGGTCATCCCCGTGACGTCCCAGTTCGAGCCGTCGTGGGTGCTTGTCAGCGCCGGGTTCGACGCATACGTCGACGACCACATGGCCGAGCTCCGGCTGGTGGAGGAGGATTACGGGTGGATGGCGTCGAAGCTCGGCGAGATACACCCGCACAACCGCACCATCTTCGCCTTGGAGGGCGGGTACGACCTGGCAGGTATGGAGCGCTCCACCGCGGCCACCCTGCGCGGGCTGGCCGGGCTCGTCGACGAGCCGTCGGGGAGTCTGGTGTCCCCTCCGTCCGCGGGTGACGCCATCGCGGCCGCTGCGAACGCGATTTCACGTCATTGGAGGCTCTAGAGGGCCATTTCCACTCAACCGGACGGCCGGTGCAGCCGATAGTCCTTGTCGGAGCTAGGCGAGGTCGATTCGAGGTTTCCAGTGGAAAACACCGTTGATGCACTCTTGAAGCAGGCCGTCGATCATGGGGCGTCCGACGTGCACCTGAAGGTGGGGTCGGCGCCGATCGTCAGGATCGACGGTGAGCTGCGCAGAATCGACGGATATGAGCCCCTGAGCCCGACCGACACCGAGGCCTTCGCCCGGGCGATGTTCACAGAGAAGGCGGAGGCGGACTTCACCGAGACCGGTTCCACCGACTTCGCATACGGCAAGCACGAGTTGGGCCGGTTCCGGGCCACCGCCTTCCGGCAGAGAGGCTCCGTCTCATTGGTGTTGCGTCGGGTGGTACCCGGTTCGAAGTCGTTCTCAGAGCTTGGTCTGCCCAAATCGCTGGAGCGAATCGCCGGAGCCAAGTCGGGCCTGATTGTCGTGACCGGGCCTTCGGGATCCGGCAAGACCACCACGATCGCCTCGATCATCGACTGGATCAACTCGAACAGAGGGCGGTCCATCATGACGATCGAGGACCCGATCGAAGTCCTCCACCCCGACAAGCGCTCGGTCGTGGTGCAGCGTGAGGTCGGAGTGGACACGGCCGACATGGCCGCGGCCATACATGCCGCCATGAGACACGACACCGACGTGGTCATGGTCTCGGAGCTGAGCAAGCCGGACGTGGCCAGAGCCGCCATCGATGCCGCGGAGACCGGGCACCTGGTGGTCACCTCGATGCGGACGAGCGATCCAGGCGACACCATCAACAGACTGGTGTCGATGTTCCCCGAGTCTCAACAGCACGTGATCCGGGCGCAACTGGCCTCCCAGCTCCAGGCTGTCATCAGTCAGCTTCTGGTCGATACCGGTCAGGTGGGGCAGGTGCTGGCGTGTGAGGTCCTCACCAACAACGAGAGGACCCAGGAGTGGATCATGAGTGGGGGCGACAACACGTTCCTCGTCGAGGTGATCAAAGAGGGTGCCTTCCACGGCATGCAGACATTCGACCAGGCGCTTCTCGATCACGTTCTGGGAGGCTCGGTCGGGTTGGATTCGGTTCTCCCCTACGTGAGGAACACGCACGAGGTCAAGGCCAAGGCGCTGGCCGCGGGCATAAGCATCTGACCCGTCCGGGATTGGCGGTGCCGAAGCACCGATAACCTGCGGCCCCGTGATCCCCGAGAGACTCGAGTTCCTCAGCAGCGCCGAGCTCCCCCCGGTTCAGCTCGCCCGTCTCTTCGGCGAGGCCGGAGAGGAGATCTTCCTGGTTGGCGGGTCGGTGAGGGACGCCCTGCTCGACCGGCCCCTCGAGGACTTCGATTTCGCCACCAGCGCTCGACCGGAGCGGATCAGGGAGATCCTCGAGCCATGGGCGGACGTGATCTTCGACGTCGGCATCAGGTTCGGGACGGTCGGGGCGCGACGTGACGGTCTGTCCGTGGAGGTCACCACCTACCGCGACGAGGTCTATCGCGACGACTCGCGAAAGCCAAACGTCACCTTCTCGGACGACATAGAGACGGACCTGGGCCGTCGTGACTTCACGGTGAATGCCATCGCCCTCTCGCTGCCCGACCTCGAGGCGAGGGACCCCCACGGCGGGCTTGCCGACATCGCGACGAAGATCCTGAGAACGCCTCTGGACCCCGAGGTCTCTTTTGGTGACGACCCCCTGCGCATGCTTCGCCTCTTCCGCTTTCAGGCGACCCTGGGGTTCAGCCCTGACGAGGGCGCACTGGCTGCGGTGGCGGGGATGGCGTCACGGCTGGAGATCGTGTCGGCCGAGCGGATCAGGGACGAGCTCTCCAAGCTCGTCGTCGCATCGGAACCGGGCGAAGCCCTGGGCGCGGTCGTCGCCACCGGTCTGGCGGATCATTTCGTCCCGGAGCTTCCCCGTCTCGCCATGGAGCAGGATCCACAGCACCATCACAAAGACGTCCTCGCTCACACTTTTGCCGTGGTGGACAAGACCACGCCCGATCTGACGTTGCGACTGGCCGCGCTGTTCCACGACGTCGGCAAGCCCGACACGAGAGAGTTCGGACCGGGGGGAGTGACTTTCCACCATCACGAGGTGGTGGGCGCCAGAATCACGAAGCGGCGGCTGCGTCAGCTGCGATACCCCAAGGATCTCGTGGACAACGTGAGCCGGCTGGTCTATCTGCATCTGCGTCCTCACACACTCAAGCTGGGATGGACCGACTCGGCGGTGCGGAGGTATGTACGGGACGCCGGCGACCTGCTCGATCCCCTCAATGAGCTGGTGCGCTGTGACGTGACCACTGCCAACAAGAGGAGAGAGAAGGCGATCCAGGCGAGCATCGACGAGTTGGAGGAGCGGATTGCCGACCTCTCCGCCCGCGAGGAGTTGGCTCGGCTGCGCCCTCCGGTCGACGGCAACGAGGTCATGGAGTATCTCGGGATGGACCCGGGGCCACTCGTCGGCGAGATCATGGGGGTCCTCCTCGAGAAGAGGATCGACGACGGGCCCTACTCACCCGTGGAGGCCTACCGACTGGCAAGGGCCTGGGCGATGGAGAGAGGCCTGGAGGACCCGGGCGAGCCACCTGTCGCCGAGGAGGAGTGAGCCACCCATCGAGGCCATAATTGGCCGGGATGTTCAATCGCAAGGCAGGAGCCCTGAGGAAGAAGACCGCGCGCGTGCTCGGCTCCAGCGCCGGCGACGGCTTGCCCGAGCTCTTCGTGAACGCCGACCCCGGGTCGATAATCGACGACCGGGTCCGCGGGGTCATCAGGTCCTGGCCGAACCCGAGCGAGGTGACCGTGCCTGGTCTCCACTTCATCCAGGAGGACTCCGGCCGGGAGATCGGGTCCGCGGTGGCCGCCTGGCTACAGGGCTTGTAGCGGGTGATCCTCGTCATCCTCCCGGCCGCGGCGCTGGCCCTGGCCTCGCTGGCGGCCTTCGGTGGGAGATGGGTGTGGTGGCTCGATGTGCTGGCGAACTTCCGGGCGCAGTACGTGGTCGGCCTGGCGGTGTTCGGGCTGGTCATCACGATGTCGCGCTGGAAGAAGACCGGGTACGGAGTGCTGGCCGTGGCCCTCGTGAACCTGGTGGTCGTGCTTCCTCTGTACATCGGATCGCCGACGGAGGCGAGGATCGGTGCCCAATCGATCCGGGTGATGTCGTTCAACCTCCTCTCCACCAACGAGGGGTACTCGGAGGTGATCGAATACATCGAATCGATCGACCCCGACCTGGTGCTGCTCCACGAGGCGAGCCGTCCCTGGGAGGTGGCGGTGGAGTCGGCCGACCTCGGCTACCAGGTGATAAGACCGCGTTCGGACGATCTCATCTTCGGCACTCTCGTCCTCGTCCGGGGTGAGAACGTGACCGCGATCTCGCACGGGTTCTCGTCATCGAGCCCTCGAGCCGTCTCGCTCGTGTTCACCCCGCCCGGCTGGGACACCCAGTTGTCCGTGCTGGGCACTCATCCGCTTGCACCAACCGATGCCGAACGGGCCGAGCTTCGCAACGCCCAGCTTCGCTTCGCAGCGGATTGGGCAGCACAGCAATCCGGTGCCTTCCTCGTCGTGGGCGATTTCAACTCGACACCATGGTCGTATCCGTTTCGGAGGCTGATGGCCATGACCGACCTGCGCAACAGTCAGGCGGGTTTCGGTCTTCAGCCTTCCTTCCCGACGACGTCGAACCTCCTCCTGCGAGTCCCCATCGACCATCTGCTCCAGTCGGATGCCCTGGAGGTGACCTCACGCCAACTGGGCCCGGCGCTCGGCTCGGACCATTTCCCCCTGGTGGTAGATCTCCAACTCACATCCGGCTGACCCGTCTCCGCGTTTGTCGAACCCGGGGTACGTCACGCCACATATGGCCGCAGGTCGCTCATGTTCGAATGGCCGGGCACACCGGTAGTCTCCTGGGCCCCATGTCGAATCGTTATTCCGAGGCGAGGGAGAGATTGGCCAAGATCGTCGGAAGCGACGGTCTCGCTGTCATTCCGGCGGCACACGAGGTGATCCGGAACTTCGACGTGCCCCACCCTTTCCGTCAGGACAGCTCGTTCTGGTATCTGACCGGTTTCCCCGAGCCGGAGGCGG
>JBAVPF010000001.1:0-4531 GCA_049692815.1 Acidimicrobiia bacterium | reverse complement strand
CCTCCAACCTGTGGAGATGGTCGTGCTCGCGGATCTCGAGGAGCCTGGTGGCGATGGCATCGGGCTCGCCGGAAGGGTCGATCCGCGATGCCAGGGTCAAAGCCCGGGTTGTTGGCCCGGGGGAAGGATCGAGTATGCGACCGCCACCGACGACCAGCCGCCGCCCGGTGTCACGCAGGATGAAGCGATCACCCACCGCAGCCGCGATCTCCTCATTCAACTGGAGCATGACGTGCCCGTCATTCATGCCGGTCACCGTCACCCGATGGGACGCCGAGCCGACGTGCATCTGGTACGCACCCCTCTGGTCTATCTCTTCCACGAAGCGGGCCGGTCGGATGGAGGCCACCATCCGCGGAGTGGTCATCCACTGCCCGGCACGTCCGATCATGTTTCCTCGAATGATCTGATCGTGCGACACCGCACCGATGTTCAGGGCCACCCTCCGTCCCGGGCCGACGGAGCGATGGGCCTTCTCATGGCTCTGGATGCCGCGCACCCGCCCGGTGCGCCCGGTCGGGTAGACCTCGACAGCGTCCTCGATCGAGATGACCCCTCCCAGGAGGCTGCCGGTGACCACCGTCCCGGCGCCGGGGACGGCGAAGGAGCGGTCGACCCAGAGCCTGGGGCGGGCGGCGTCGCTCTCCTCTCCCGGCAGCGACTGCTCCAACAACTCCAGGAGCCCCTGGATGCCCTCTCCGGTGGTCGAAGAGACGGGGACGATCGCCGAGCCCTCGAGCGTGGTGCCGGCGAGCCTGCCCTCGACCTCTTCGGCAGCGAGCTCCACGAGGTCGGGGTCCACCAGGTCGGTCTTGGTTAGGGCAACGACACCTCGATGCACCTCCAGGAGATCGAGCACGGCGAGATGTTCCTCCGACTGAGGCATCCAGCCTTCGTCCGCGGCCACGACCAGCAGGGCGACGTCGATCGCCTCGATCCCGGCGAGCATGTTCTTGAGAAACCGCTCATGCCCGGGGACGTCCACGAAGGAGACCTCCGTCCCGCCGGGAAGTGTCGCCCACGCGAATCCGAGGTCGATGGTGAGGCCACGGCTCTTCTCTTCGCTCCATCGGTCCGGGTCGCGTCCGGTGATGCGCTGGATGAGCGTCGACTTGCCGTGATCGACGTGCCCGGCCGTCCCTATCAGCGGCATTCGAGGACTGCTGATGCGATCAGGTCGTCGTCCTCGGGTGAGACTGCGCGCAGATCGATGATCAGGTCTCCGGCATCTCGCCGGGTGAGAACGGGTCGTTCCATCGAGAGGAGACTCTGGAAGAGATCGTCTTCCGACCGCAGTCGCACGATCGTCCCCGGGATCGACACGCCGGGGGCGCTACCCGCTCCCACGAGCGACCTACCCCTCTCGACGTCACCGGAGAGAGTTCTGGCGAGGTCGAGGCTGCGTCGCTCCAGAGTCTCCGGCTCGGCGAGCGCGTGCTCCCAGAACGGGATGAGGGCGGGGTCGCCCTCGAGATAGATCTCGAGCGTCGCCGCCAGGGCTGCATAGGTGACCCCATCGACACGCAAGGCGCGGGCAAGAGGATGCGACCTCAGCTGCTCGATCAGGGGTTCCTTGCCTACGACCACCCCCGCCTGGGGACCGCCGAGGAGCTTGTCACCGCTGAAGAGCACGATATCTGCCCCGTCGGCTATCGATTGGCGCACCCCGGGCTCGGTGTGCAGCCATCCCGGCACCCATGGCGCGGCGGCATCGAGGAGCCCCGACCCGAGGTCGAAGAGCAGGGGGAGGTCAGGGCGGGTGAGCGAGGAGAGCTGGCCGAGGCTCGCCTCGGCGTGGAAGCCGTCGATGCGGTAGTTGGAGGGATGGACTTTGAGTATTGCCCCACAATCATGTGTCTGCACAGCCGTCACGTAGTCCCCGACGCGGGTGCGATTCGTCGTCCCGACCTCGACGAGCCTGGCGCTACTGGCCGCCATCACGTCCGGGAGGCGGTAGGAGCCGCCGATCTCGATCAGCTCACCGCGTGACACCGGCACCGCTCTGCCCGCCGAGGTGGCGGCAAGAGCGAGGAGCAGGGCCGCAGCGTTGTTGTTGACCACCATGGCGGCGTCGCATCCGGTGAGCTCCTTGAGCAGGGCCTCGACGTGCCCTCCCCTCCGCCCCCGTTCCCCGGTGGCCAGGTCGAGTTCCAGGTTGGTGAAGTGGCCGGCGGCCTCGGCGGCGCGATCGATGGCCCGTGACGGCCATATCGCTCTCCCCAGATTGGTGTGCAGCAACACCCCAGTGGCGTTGATCACGCTCACCCCTGCCGATCGCTCCCTCGCTCTGGCCAGGTCGTCGGCGATCTCGTCCACGTCCGGCGTCCTTCCCTCCGAGATCCCGGCCCGGGCCAGGTCGATGGCGTCGCGGGCAACGGCCGTCACCAATTGACGGGGGAGGGTCGATCCGATTCTCCCTGCCAGCGCGTCGACGGACGGGAGGTCGCGGTAGACATTGTGGGCCACGTGGGGAGTTTGCCAGATCTTCTTTTTAGGATGCCCGGGTGTCCCCGCCTGCCACGCCCGATCCCGCAGCAACGGTGATCCTCCTCAGAGAGGGGGATCCGTTCGACGTGCTCATGGTGGAGCGGAACGGCCGCGGGATGTTCGGGAGCATGCTGGTGTTTCCCGGTGGCCGGGTCGACAGTGAAGACGTTCCCGAGGGCTTCGATACCGCCGACGACGTGCCACACCGGAACGCGGCGATCAGGGAGCTCGCCGAGGAGACCGGTATCCTCCTCACCCCGCACGGAGCCGTGGCCTCGCAAACGATCGACGGAAGGGCGACGGCGGCGTCTTCTCTCGTGCTCGTCTCGCGGTGGGTGACTCCCGAGTTCGCACCACGTCGCTTCGACACGCGCTTTTATCTCGCTTCCTGCGACGATCCTCCCGACGTGGTGATCGACGGCAACGAGCTGGTGGGGCACGCTTGGCTCGGCCCGGAGGAGGCCCTGAACAGAACCGAGAAGGGTGACGCCCGGATGGTTCTCCCCACGATCAGTCATCTTCGCTGGCTGTGCCGGCGGTCTTCGGTGGAGGAGGCGTTCGAGTCGGCGCACGGCGCCGACGCACGGACCTTGGTGAAGCCGAGTCTGGTCGAGGACGGCTCGTTGATCCCGATCCTCCTTCCCGCGGAGGCCGACGAGTGAGTATCGAGCGAGTCCTTGCCAACAACCCGGGCCCGTTCACGGGGCCGGGCACCAACACGTGGATCCTCGACGACGGCGAGGAGTCGGTCGTCGTGATCGACCCCGGCCCCGTGGACAGCCGTCATGCCCGAGCGGTGATGGAGAAGGTGGGTCGCCGCCAGCTGGTCGCGGTTCTCGTCACGCACACCCACATCGATCATGCTCCTCTGGCCAACCCCCTGGCCAGGGATATGGGTGTCCCCGCGGTCGGATATGCGCCGGGCCCCCAATTCGAACCGGACATCAGGCTCCTGGACGGGGCGATCTTCGATGTCGGCTCGCTTCCCCTGCAGGTGATCCACACGCCCGGTCACTCCGATGACCATCTCTGCTTTCGTGCCCGGAACGCTGTATTCACCGGCGATCACATCATGGGTGGGTCTTCGGTGATGGTCGAGTCGATGGGCGCCTACCTGGCGTCGCTGGAGAAGCTGAAGGGAACCGGCATCGAGCGTCTGCACCCGGGTCACGGTGACGAGATGAAGGATCCCGACGACGTGATCGACTGGTACATCGCCCACCGCCTGCAGCGCCATGAGCAGATCATGGGCGCCATCGTGGGTGGCGCGTCGACCGTGGAGGAGATCGTCGAGGTGGTGTACGCCGACGTGGATTCTTCCCTTCATCCGCTGGCGGCCAGGTCGGTTCGGGCCCATCTCACGTTGCTCAGCGACCAGGGACGGATAGCCTTGGAGGGCGACCGCACGGTTGCCCTCCATTCATGAAGTCTGCGGCCCGCATCCTCGGTGGTTTGCTCGTCGTGGCGGTGGCCATACCCGCGGTGGCCCAGGTCACGGACGAGGACATAGACCGCGCCCGCACCGAGGTGAACCGGATCACCGAGAAGTCTGCCGAGCTGGCCCAACAGGTGACGGATGCCTATGGCGAACAGGCGGCCCTCGGCGACGAGATCGAGAATCTGCGGTCCTCCATCGAGTTCGCCCGGATCACGATCGGGGAGACGGAGGCACGTCTGGAGGATCTGGCCGTGGAGCTGTACATGGGGTCGACGAGCGGCGTTTCGTTGTCGATGCTCTTCTCCACCACGGACCAGGAATACCCGGCGGGGATGGAGTACCTCCACGAGGTCAGGGGTGTGGACGACAGCGTGGTGTCCCAACTCCAGGTCTTGCGGGAGGAGCTGGACCGCCAGACCGTCACGCTGGGAGACGCACTCGACGAGCAGGTGACTCTGACCGCCGACCTCGAGACGATGGCGAACCAGCTCCAGGGCCAGCTGTCGGATGCCCAGAAGGTCTACGACGATCTCGTGGCACAGCAACAACGTGAGGAGGAAGAGCGCCGTCGCCAGGAGGAGGAGCGGTTGCGACGCGAGGCCGAGG